>JAHZHM010000029.1 GCA_019420265.1 Clostridiales bacterium | reverse complement strand
GTAGGCCCGTCTGCATATTGATCATCCGAGCGGTTGTGCCTGTGCCGTAGAGAAAATGCTGGTTCAGCGTCTCCTTGTGTTCCTGGCACCAGCCGATGAGCTCGGCCTTTTTATTATCATGGGCAATCAGCGCGATGTTTTTCTGTTTGCCGATGATTTGCGTCATATATTCTGCCATACGTGTTCCTCCGCATTGTGGTTTTCTCTAGTATAACATGAAGCGAAAAGGCGGGCAAAGCAAATTGAATAAAAAAAGGAAGCGATTGCTCGCTTCCTTTTTTCAGCTTTAACATACGGAGAAGAGCAGCTGGCCGTAGGTCGGATAGGGCAGGTAGTCCTGGCCCAGGTTGACCTCGATTTGGTCGCCCACCGCCCGCAGCTCCTGCATTTTGGGCAGAACCTGATCGCGGTAGTATTCCGCTCTGGCCTTGATATCGCCGCATTCCGCGACGCCCATCAGCGCATTTTCCAGTTCATCCGCAGATTTCATCAGGCAAGAGGAGAGCTTGGAAAGCTTCTCGAGCAGCGCAATCTCACTTTCGCAGGAAATGCTCTCGCAGAGCTCCTTCTTTGCCAGCGCGTTGCTGGAAAGATCGCCGCAGTATGCGCTGACAGCCGGGAAGATATCCTTTTTGACCATATCCAGCATGGTCAACCCCTCGATATTGAGCACTTTGCAGTAGTTCTCCATGAGGATCTCATAGCGGGAATACATCTCGGGCTCGGTGAAGATGCCGTGCCGCTCGAACAGCGCAACATTCTCCGGCTTGATATAGTAGGGAAGCGCATCGACGGTGGTCTTTAGGTTGAGCAATCCTCTGCGCTCTGCCTCCTGCGCCCATTCTTCTGTATAGCCGTTGCCGTTGAAGATAATGCGCTTATGGGCATTGAGCGTGTTTTTGATGAGCTTCTGCAATTCTTTATGGAAATCCTGTGCGGATTCCAGCTGATTTGCAAACTCCATCAGCACATCCGAGACGATGGTATTGATGATATAGTTGGTGCAGGCGATGGAATCGCTGGAGCCCAGCATGCGGAATTCAAATTTGTTGCCTGTAAAAGCAAACGGGGAAGTCCGGTTGCGGTCCGTATTATCCCGAGGGAACTTGGGCAGAACGTGCACGCCAACCTCGATCTCGCCGACATCGTTCTTATCATAGGGGATGCCCTGCATGATGGAATCCAAAATGGCCGTCAGTTCATCGCCCAGGAACATGGACATAATGGCCGGAGGCGCTTCGTGCCCGCCCAGACGATGGTCGTTGCCCGCACTGGCGACGGAGATACGCAGCAAATCCTGGTGCTCATCCACGGCCTTGATGACGGCGCAAAGGAAGAGCAGGAACTGTGCGTTCTCTTCCGGAGAGCTGCCCGGCTCCAAAAGGTTTTCGCCCTGATCTGTGGAAAGCGACCAGTTGTTGTGCTTGCCAGAGCCGTTGAGGCCGGCAAAGGGCTTTTCGTGCAGCAGGCAGGTCAGCCCATGGCGCTTGGCGACTTTCTTCATGATCTCCATAGTTAGCTGGTTATGATCTGTGGCGATATTCGTTGTGGTGTAAACGGGGGCGAGCTCATGCTGAGAAGGAGCAACTTCGTTGTGCTCGGTCTTGGCGAGAATGCCGATTTTCCAAAGCTCGATATCCAGATCCTCCATAAATTCGGCAACTCTGGTCTTGATACTGCCAAAATAGTGATCCGAAAGCTCCTGGCCCTTGGGCGGCTTTGCGCCAAACAGCGTGCGGCCCGTGAAAAAGAGGTCTTTTCTCTGGTTATATAGCTCCGTATCGATGAGGAAATATTCCTGCTCCGGGCCGACATTGGAGATGACGTTGGTCGCCTCCTGGTTGCCGAACAGCCTCAAAATGCGCAGCGCCTGTTTGTTGATCGCCTCCATCGAGCGCAGCAGGGGCGTTTTCTTATCCAGCGCCTGGCCATTATAGGAGCAGAAGGCCGTCGGGATGCAGAGCACACCGTCTTTGATAAAAGCATAGGAGGTGGGATCCCAGGCGGTATAGCCTCTGGCCTCGAAAGTCGCCCGCAGGCCGCCGTTCGGGAAGCTGGAAGCATCCGGCTCGCCTTTGATCAGCTCTTTGCCGGAAAATTCCAGGATGATGCCGCCATCCGAAGTGGGGCTGATGAAGGAATCGTGCTTTTCGGCAGTGATGCCGGTCATGGGCTGGAACCAATGCGTGTAGTGCGTCGCGCCCTTTTCAATGGCCCAGGCTTTCATCGCGTTGGCCACAGCGCCGGCAATTTCGGGATCCAGAGTTTTCCCATTCCGAATGGTTTTCTTGAGGGCCTTGTAGACATCTTTGGGCAGTTTTTCCCGCATTGCGGTATCCCCAAAGACCATGCTTCCGAAGATTTCGGAAATTTGCGTCATAACATTTCCTCCTAAATAAATTAAAAATGGTTATAAGAAAAGGCGCCAACAGAATCAATCTGCAGCGCCTTTGCTGTCTATATTCAAAGTATAGCGCAACCCGATTTGTGTGTCAATATTTTTTATAAAATTTTGCAGGGCAAAATTAGAAAATTGCAAAAATAACGTATTTTTCTGAGAAAAGAAGCGGTAAATGAAATCAAAAGAGCGGAAACTTGCAATTGATAGAGCGGTTTTCTTGCAGACAGGGCTCCGGGGTTGACAGAGGCTCGCCCGGGTGCTTATAATTGAAAAGACACACCAAAACAGATGCGCTTCTTTTGCGGCTTTCCGGAAAAAAAGATTCCTGTTTTTCTTTTGCCTTTTTGGCGAAGGCAAAGCTGGTGGAGACAGAATTTTTGAAGGAGAAATGCAAATGAAGGAAAAACAAAAGCAAAAGTGGTCTTCTCTGGCGCTGCTTGTGGCAGCGATTGTCTGGGGAGGAACTTTTTTTATCGTCAAAAATACTGTGGATGCCTTCCCGCCCAACCTGCTTTTGGCGTGGCGGTTTTCCATCGCTTTTGTGCTGCTGGGGCTGGTATGCTTCCGCTGCTGGAAGAAGCTAGATTGGGGTTATCTTTGGCGAGGAGCGCTGATGGGAATTGTGCTCTTTTTGGCTTACTGTGTGCAGACCATCGGCATTCAGTTTACCACGCCGGGAAAAAATGCCTTTTTGACGGCGATTTACTGTGTTATCGTGCCTTTCCTCTATTGGCTGACGGAGAAAAAAGCGCCGGATCTCTATAATATTGCTGCAGCTTTCATCTGCATTTTGGGCATTGGGCTGATTTCGCTGACGGACGATTTTTCCATCGGCGTTGGCGATGCGCTGACGCTGCTGGGCGGCGTGTTCTATGCGGTGCACATGGTTGTCGTGGCAAAGGCATCCAGGGGAAGAGATGCCATTTTGCTGACGATTCTGCAATTCGGCACAGCAGCCATCTGCTCCTGGGTTGCTGCCGCGCTGTTCGAGACGACCAGCGTGCAGGTTGGAGCGGATGCCATCTGGGCGGTCATTTTCCTGGGAGCCGCGGCGACGGGCGGTGGCTTGCTTTTGCAGACCATTGGGCAGAAATATACGCACCCGGCCACGGCTTCCATCATTTTGAGCCTGGAATCTGTGTTCGGCGTATTGTTCTCGGCGCTGTTCTATGGCGAAAAAATGACGGCAAAGCTCGTGATCGGATTCATATTGGTGTTTTTGGCCGTCATCATTTCCGAGACAAAACTGCAGTTTTTACGCAAAAAAGCAAAACCCGCTCAGGAAGAAAATGAAGCCGAAGAGCAAGAACTTGCATAAAATATCTTGACAAATTGCAAAATAACGATATAATTTGAACAAAGGCATGGATCGGAAGAGTATGCGGAAATGGTAGCCAAAGAGAGCCCGGGGTGGTGCGAGCCGGGCGCGGATTTTTCGCTGAAGAACATCCGGGAGCCGCTGGGCCGAAAGAGCGCGAGTAGGCCGAGACGCAGGCGGAGCGTTATCGCCGCAGGATATCCCTTTGGGCGTATCCGGATGAGCGGATAGAATTTTCTATCTATTTGGGTGGTACCGCGGAAACAGAGCTTTTCGTCCCTATCAGGGAGGAAAAGCTTTTTTATTTGCAAAAACGGGCAGAAGGAGCAAGCGATGAGAAGGACACAGTATTGCGGGGAATTTACAGAAGACTATGTCGGCCGGCAGGCGACGGCGGCTGGCTGGGTGGCGACCAAGCGGGATATGGGCGGCGTCATTTTCCTGGATCTGCGGGATAGAGAGGGCGTTTTGCAGGTAGTCTGCAATAAGCAGCTGCTGGGCGAGGGCTTTTCCCAGGCCGAGGCGCTCCGGAACGAATCCGTCATTGAGGTTTCCGGGAAAATTGAGATCCGCGATGAGCAGACCTATAACCCCAAGCTGAAAACAGGCACCATCGAGCTGCGTGCCGAGCGGCTGAAAGTTCTCTCCACCTCCAAAGCGCTGCCTTTTCAGATGGCCGAGGCGGGCGAGGTGAAAGAAGAGCTGCGGCTCAAATACCGCTATCTGGATTTGCGCAGAGAGCAGATGCAAAAGAACCTGCGCTTCCGCCACAAACTGGCCAGAGCTGTGCGGGATTATTTGGATGATGCGGGCTTTATCGAGGTGGAAACGCCCATTTTGACCAAGAGCACGCCCGAAGGTGCGCGGGACTATCTGGTGCCCAGCCGAGTGCATCCAGGCGCATTTTATGCGCTGCCCCAATCGCCGCAGATTTTCAAGCAGCTGCTCATGGTGGGCGGTATGGATAAATACTATCAGATTGCCCGGTGTTTCCGGGATGAGGATTTGCGGGCAGACCGCCAGCCGGAATTTACCCAGGTGGATATGGAGCTCTCGTTCGTGGAGCAGGAGGATGTGCTGGCGCATTTGGAGCAGATGTTCCAATACCTCATGCGCAGCGTGATGGGCATTGAGGTTGCAGAGAAATTTCCGCGGCTGACCTGGCAGCAGGCCATGGATCTCTACGGGACGGATAAGCCGGATCTGCGCTTTGGCCTGCCCATCATTGAGCTGACGGAGATTGCCAAAACCTGCAGCTTTGGCGTGTTTCGCAGTGTCACGGAAGCGGGCGGCGTGGTGCGCGCGCTCTGCATTCCGGGCGGCGCGGCCTTTACCCGAAGCACGATTGAGGAGCTGACGGCCAAAGCCCAGCGCTTGGGCGCCAAGGGCATGGCGTGGATCGCGCTGAGAGAAGATGGCGAGATTTACTCGATTCTCACCAAATATTTTAAGCCGGAGGAGATCCAGGCGATCATCCAAAAAACAGGCGCGCAGCCGGGAGATTTTATTCTCTTCTGCGCCGATCAGCTGGCTGTGGTGCGCCGGGTGCTGGGCGGACTGCGGCTGACGCTGGCCGAGCTGCTGAATCTGCGCAAGGAGGGGGATTATCAGTTTCTGCTGGTGACGGATTTCCCGGAATTTGAGTATTCGCAGGAGGAGCGCCGTTATGTCGCGACGCACCACCCCTTCACCATGCCTTACTCAGAGGATTTGCAGTATCTCAAAACCGCGCCGGAAAAGGTGCGCGCCCAGGCTTATGATGTTGTGCTCAATGGAACCGAGCTGGGCAGCGGCAGCATTCGCATTCATGATCAGGCGGTGCAGCAAGCCATGTTCCAGGCGCTGGGTTTTTCGGAGGAGCAGATTCAAGAGAAGTTTGGCTTCTTAGTGGATGCCTTTGGCTATGGCACACCGCCGCACGGCGGCTTTGCCTTTGGGCTAGACCGCCTGGCTATGCTGCTTTTGGGGGCAGAATCGCTGCGGGATGTAACGGCTTTTCCCAAAACCAAGGATGCTGCCTGCCCGATGACCATGGCGCCGGACTATGTCAGCGAAGAGCAGTTGGAAGTGTTGGGGCTGGGGCAAAGCTTCCGGGAAGAAGGCAAACAGGCGCAGCAGCGCAGCAAAAAAAGAATCGATGTGAAAAAAGTTGCCCGGCTTTCCAAGCTGGCGCTTTCCCCCGAGGAAGAGAAAGCGATGGAGGGAGAGCTTTCTGCCATTATCGCCTTTGCGGATCAGCTGGCGGCAATCGATACGGTGGGTGTGCCGCCGGCAGCGCATATCCTGCCCATGCAGAATGTTTTGCGCAAAGACGAGGTGCTGCCCAGTATGCCAAGAGAGCAGCTGCTGGAGAATGCGCCCAGCGCGCAGGATGGGTATTTGATGGTCCCCCAGGTGATCGAGTAGGAGGCGGAAGAGATGAGCGATATTTTAAAGCTGAGCGCTTATGAAATGCAAAAGCAGATGGAGCAGGGCCAACTGGGCGCACTAGAGGCCACAGAGGCATACCTGGCGGAAATTGAAAAAAGAGAAGCGGAAGTGGGCGCCTACCTTTTGATAGAGGCCGAGCGCGCAAAGAAACAGGCACAGGAAATGGATGCGCGCCGGGCAAAAGGCGAGCGGTTAGGGGCGCTGGCGGGCATCCCTATGGCGCTGAAGGATAACCTCTGCACCAAGGGCATTCGGACGACCTGCGCCTCCCGGATGCTGGAGCATTTTGTCCCGCCCTATGATGCGTTTGTGGCGGAAAAATTGCGGGATAGCGTGCTGCTGGGCAAGCTGAATATGGATGAATTTGCCATGGGCTCCAGCACGGAAAACTCCTATTTCCATCCGACGAAAAATCCAGTCAACCTGGAGCGTGTTCCGGGGGGCAGCTCGGGAGGCAGTGCCGCGGCAGTTGCGGCGGGCGAGGCAGTTTTTTCGCTGGGCTCGGATACAGGCGGCTCGATTCGCCAGCCGGCAGCTTTTTGCGGGGTGATCGGCATGAAGCCGACGTATGGCGCAGTCTCGCGCTATGGCCTGATCGCCTTTGCATCCTCTCTCGATCAGATCGGGCCGCTGACGAGGGACGTCCGGGATTCGGCGCTGGTGCTCTCGGCCATTGCCGGGCATGATAAGCGAGATGCGACCAGTGTTTCGCGCGAATACGGGGATTATGGTGAGAAGCTGGGCAGACCCATCCGGGGCATGAAAATTGCGCTGCCCGAGGAGTTTTTTGGGGAAGGGCTGCAAAGCGAAATCCGCCAGAGCATTTTGGACGCGGCAAAAACCATGGAACAGCAGGGAGCGGAGATCGTGCAGGTGAGCATGCCGGCGCTCAAAAACGCGCTGCCCGCCTATTACGTCATCTCCTCTGCCGAGGCTTCTTCCAATCTGGCGCGGTTCGACGGCATCAAATACGGCTTCCGTTCGGAAAATTTTGATGGAATTGAGCAGCTCTACGAGCGCTCGCGCAGCGAAGGGTTTGGCGCGGAGGTCAAGCGCAGGATCATGCTGGGCAGTTTCGTGTTGTCGGCAGGCTACTACGATGCTTACTATAAGAAGGCGCTGGAAGTGCGCACGCTGATTGGGCGGGAGTTTGAGCGCGTTTTGAAAACATGCGATATGATTCTTTCTCCCGTCGCCCCGACGACGGCCTACCGCCTGGGGGAGAAAACCGGGGATCCGCTCCAGATGTATCTTGGGGATATCTACACGGTGCCCGTCAATATCGCGGGGCTGCCCGCGCTCTCGCTGCCCTGCGGAAAGGATGCGGCGGGCCTGCCCATTGGTATGCAGCTGATTGGCAGAGCCTTTGGCGAGGCGGAGTTATACCAGGTGGCATATGCCTTTGAGCAGGAGAAGGGAGCGGCAAGATGAAAAAAGATTTTGAGATGGTCATCGGCGTGGAAGTGCATGTGGAGCTGAAAACAAAGAGCAAGATTTTCTGCGGTTGCTCTACGGCTTTTGGCGCCCAGCCTAATACGCAGTGCTGCCCGGTTTGCATGGGGATGCCGGGGGTGCTGCCTGTGCTCAATGAGAAAGTGGTGGAATATGCGGTGCGCGCCGGCCTTGCGACGAATTGCAGCATCGCCGAATTTTCCAAGCAGGATCGCAAAAACTATTTCTACCCGGATCT
>JAHZHM010000289.1 GCA_019420265.1 Clostridiales bacterium | reverse complement strand
GGTTGCGCGCTTCGATGGCGGAAAGCTCATCGTTAAAGATGGCCAGATCCGCTTCCAGCGCAGAGGCCGCCAGGGCGATTTCCTTCACTTTGCCCCGCCCAATATAAAGCCCCTTCTCCCGCGGCCGTTCCTGCACAAACTGCGCCACGCTCTCTGCGCCGGCCGTCTGCGCCAAAAGCGCCAGCTCGTCCATCTCCGCCTGCGAGCAGTTCAGCCCCACGAGAATCGCGCGCTCGGTTTCCTCCTCCGTCGCCTGTGTGCGCACCAAATCCGCAACCCGGCGGGTCGCCCGCTCAATCTCTTCCATCAAAAAACGATTGGGCAGCCTGCGAATGAAAAATGGACCTGCAAAAACCGCCTCCCCAAGGCTCTCCCCGATAAAGCCTGCGCACAGGCTTTTGGGCACACCACCTGCCACAGCCAGCGCCGCCATACAATCCATCCGCGCGGAGAGCAGCGTGCCGACATCCACATCCGAAAGATGCGAGCTGCCGCCCGGGTGCGTATGAATGCAGCGCACGCCCGAAAGGCCCATCGTGCCCCGGCGCTTTCGCATCACAGGCAGGGAGACGTTGTCCTCACTTCCGATGGAAATATCCAGCACGCGTCCGCTTCTGGAGAGGAAAATGGAGATCTCCCGATTCAGCATGCAGGAGTATTTTGCCAGCGCATCGGCCAGCTCCTGCGTCAGAAATTCCCCGCGCGGGCACTGCGCCTCATAGAGCAGCTCCAGCTCGTCTAATATATTTTGTTTGATTCCTTCTGTTTTTCCGTTGATCAAGTGGTGTTCTCCTTTTGCCGGCAGCTCTGAAACATTTGCTTTTCTGTGCCTTTTCCTTTTGGCCGGATGATTTTACAAAGAATACACAGCGCAAAACCGCCCCGAAGGCCCTTATTTCGAGCGCAAATTTTCTTTTGTCGCCTTTCAATAATATTACCATATATTTTGAAAATTTGCATCGCACATCATCTTGCCAACGCGGGGAAAGTGTGCTAAGATATCCATGTTGTACCCGTAGCTCAGCTGGATAGAGCGTTGGACTCCGACTCCAAAGGTCAGAGGTTCGAATCCTCCCGGGTACGCCAACGTTCCAAAATGCAAACCCCTTATTCCTCTTTTTTAAAGGCGCGTTTGGCATTTTGCTTAAAAGACCCGCGAAAGAATAGCGGGTCTTTTGATATTTCTTTCAATAAAAAAGTGGGGCTTCTGCCCCGCTTTCCCTA
>JAHZHM010000288.1 GCA_019420265.1 Clostridiales bacterium | reverse complement strand
GATGAGCGTCCGATCCGACTCTTCGTCGTAGACCGGCTTATTGAGGGAAATATAGCTGTTGAGCGGCTTATGCTTCTGGCGCGTCGCCGCCTTAATGGCAGTAATGATTTGCCGCGTTACGCAAAGTTCTGCGAAAGCGAGAAAGGAGGTCTGCTTATCCGGCCGGTAATCCCGAATGGCTTTATACAGGCCGATCATGCCCTCCTGCACCAGATCTTCGCGGTCTGCGCCAATCAGGAAATAGGAGCGCGCCTTTGCCCGCACGAAGTTCTTATACTTATTGAGCAGATAGTCGGAGGCAAGCGGGTCATCCTTATTCGCCAGCTCGGCGATCTCCCCATCTGTCATATTCAGGAAGCGCTCATAGCCAAAACCGATCATCTCCTCCTGCGGCTCCAGCTCAATCTCCTGCGTTTCATCCACAATTTGGAGCACTTCTACATTCTGCTCCGCTGCATATTCTTCCAATTCGCACCTCTCACACCATATCCTGGCGCACTTTTTCATACATGAGCACAGCCGCAGCCGCAGATGCGTTCAGAGAATCGATTTTTCCCCTCACCGCAATTTTCACGACAAAATCGCTGCGCTCCTTCACCAGCCTGGAAACGCCCTCGCCCTCTGCGCCGATCACCAGCATCATCGCGCCTTTCAGGTTCGCTTTGGCCGCCTCCTGGCCATCCATATCCGCACAGGCGACGAAAACGCCGCGCTGCTTAATTTCCTCTATCGTTGCGGCCAGGTTCGTCACCCTGGCGATGGGCAAATATTCCTGTGCGCCGCATGCCGTCTTGCAGGCGGCCGCCGTCATGGAAGCGCTTCTGCGCTTGGGCAAAATCACGCCATGCGCGCCCATCACTTCGGCGCTGCGCACAATCGCCCCGAGATTGAAGGGATCTTCAATGCCATCCAGCATGATGAGAAAAGGCGCCTGCCCGCGGCTTTCTGCCAAGGCAAACATATCTTCCACCGTCTGATAGGCGACTTCGCTCACCCGCGCGGCAATCCCCTGATGGTTGCCCGGATTGCCCTGGTGCCCATAGGGCAAAGACAGTTCATCCAGCTTTGTTTTGGGAACTTCCTTGATGATAATTCCATTTTTGCGCGCCAGCGCTAAAATTTCGCGGATGCTGCCCTCGCCTCTGGCAGAGACATAAATGGCCTCGACGCTCCGCCCGGCGCGGATCGCCTCCCGCACGGAATTTCTGCCGATAATCAGTTCCTGTTCTTCCATACTGCGCCTCCTATTCCTGCTCCAGCACAGAGCGCATCAGCTGCTCCAGCCGTTCGTGCTGCCCCGTCAAAAACAAATATCCTATCAAGGCTTCCAGCCCCGTTGCCTTATGATAATCGGCCACGCTCATGTTTTTGGGCACAGAGCCCACTTTCGCGTTGCGCCCTCTTCGGAAAATCTCTGTCTCCTGCGGCGTAAGCAGCGCGGCCAGTCGATCAGATGCCAGCGCCTGCGCTCTGGCATTGACAATCGCTGCCGCCTTGGCATTGAGCTCGTTGACATGCAGGCCAAACTGCTTTACCAGCGCCGTGCGCACATAAAGATCGTAGACCGTATCCCCAAGATAGGCCAGCACAATGGGGTTCTTCTGCGCCGCTTCCCGATCCTCTATTTGTTCTAAAATGCTATCCTTCAATGCCGTTTCCCTTTTCCTGCCAATTTCGATACAGCGCCGGCCGATAATCCGGCTCGCCCGTGATCGGGTTATTCTGATAAATGCTGCGCACAGCCAAGCGGAGATCGATCTCCGCTACTACCACGCCAACCTGCTGGTTTTCCAGCCCGCCGGCATAGATCTTGCAATAGGGATCTTCGCCAAACCTTTCTTTGCGCAAAACCGGCCCGATCACCAGGCTGGCGCCGCCAAAATGCGTCCCCTTCTCTTCTCCTGCCAAGTTGCTGCTGGCAATGAAAATTTCATTGCTCAAGCTGGCCGCTTCAATCGTCGAAAGATAGTATTGGCGGAAACGCTCGGCCGCCTCCGGCGTATTCTGGCTCCCTGCCTGGGCCGTACTGTTCAGATACAGCCGGCAGCCCTGGCTGGCATAATAGCGAATCAGCTCCGGGAATTGATAGGTATCATAGCAGATCCCAAGGCCAATTTTTCCCCAAGGCGTCTGCCAGATGACGGGAGCTTGTCCCTTTTTGCACCAGAGCGATTCATGCCCAAAAGGATGGATCTTGCGGTAGACGGCATCCACTCCCATTGGCGAAACCGCCAGCAGGCTATTATAAATATCTCCCGTTTTGCCATCCCGCTCGGGCATTCCGACTGCGAGATAAAGCTCCAGCTCTTTGGCAATCTGGCAGAGCTTTTGGCTGCAAGCGCCCGGCATCTGCTCTGCCGCATTTTTTTGCATCGCGCCCTGCTCCAAAATGCTGTATCCCGAGACTGCCACCTCAGGGAAAACCACCATTTCTGCGCCCTGCTCTTTGGCTTTTTGGCATATACGCTGGATGCGCGCCAAATTTTCCGGGATATTGCCCCAGGCGGCCTGAAAATTCACAACCCCAACCCGAAGTTTCTCTCTCATACGCCCTGTCCTTTCAGGTAGACCGTAACGCCCTCGCGCACCGCTTTGGCCACTTTTTTCTGATATTGCTCGGTCTTGAGCTTTGCCTCTTCTTCCGGGTTGCTCAAAAAGCCGCACTCCACAATGACCGCCGGAGCCGTCCCGGATTTGACGATATAGTAGTTGCCCTCCATCTGAATGCGGGGCTTTTGAACCTCCAGTGCCTCATTTAAGCTATCTTGGATGCACTTGGCCAGCTTTTCCCCTTCCACAGAGCCCGGCGCATAGAACACTTGCGGGCCGCATACCGCGGCATCGCCGAATTTATTTTGATGAATGCTGACGGTAACATCCTGCCCGGACGTCTCGATCAGTTCCCGGCGCCTTTCCATATCATCCTGTTTTTCCGCTCCCAGCGCTTCATCCTCTTCCCGCAGCATCACAACCTCTGCGCCTTCGGCTTCCAGCTCCTTTTGCAGCAGCTTTGAAATAGCGAGGTTAATCTCGGCTTCTTCCGTGCCCGTGGCGCCAATGCTGCCGCCATCAAAGCCGCCATGCCCCGGATCGATCAAAACGCGGACGCCGGCCAGAGAATCTCCCGGCGCAGTATTCGCCGTCCTTGCGATGCCTGTAACATAAACCGCAGCAAAGATCACAAGCCCAACTCCCAACGCGATAAAAAGCGCGCCCCAGTTATTTTTCTTTCTATTTCTCGCCCTATTTTTCAAATTCGCCACCTCGCTTGCAACCGTCTTTACTCATTTCTATGCGCGCGCATCTGAAATTAGCTCTAAAGAGGGGTTTGCGTTGAGCGTCAACGGCGCGGCTTCGCAGCCGCCCAAAAGCTGATAATAGGCAGCGGAAGCGATCATCGCCGCGTTATCCGTGCAATATTTCAGCTCTGGGAGGTAGATCTCGTATCCCTCGTGCTCCAGAGCCTGCCGGCGCAACTCCGCGTTGGCGCTGACGCCGCCTGCAAACACGATGCGCCGCATTCCTTCCCGGCGCGCAGCCTCAAAGGTGTTACGGATCAGCGCCTGCACTGCCGCCCGCTGGAAAGAAGCCGCTAAATCCTCTTTGCAGAAAGCCTCGCCCTTCTGCTCCATGCGGTGCACCAGGTTGACCACCGCCGTCTTGAGCCCGCTAAAGGAAAAATCCAGATGCGTCTCTCCGCGAAAAGCCCGCGGAAATTCATAGGCATGCGCATCGCCCTGTTCCGCCAGCTTTTGCAGATGCGGCCCGCCCGGATAGGGCAACCCCAGAATTCGCGCCACCTTATCAAACGCTTCCCCAGCGGCATCGTCTCTCGTCGTGCCTAAAAGCTGGTATTTCCCATAATCCTGCACCTTCACTAAGTTCGTGTGCCCGCCAGAGACGATCAGGCAAATAAACGGCGGCTGCAAGCTGGGATGCGAAATATAGTTTGCGGAAATATGCCCTTCGATATGATTGACGGCAATCAGCGGCTTTTCTGCTGCATAGGAAAGCGCTTTTGCGTAGGAAACACCTGTGAGCAGCGCGCCCACCAGCCCCGGCCCCGCGGTTACTGCCAGCGAATCCACATCTTCCAGGCGCAAATCTGCCTGCCGCAGCGCCTCATCCACGATATAAGGCAGCTTTTCCACATGATTGCGGGACGCAATTTCCGGGACAACCCCGCCATATTGGGCATGAATCGCGATCTGTGTATACAGCGCGTTGCTGCGCACATCCCTGCCGTTTTGAACGATAGCCGCAGCCGTCTCATCGCAGGAAGTTTCGATGCCCAAAATGACGGCATTGCGCTTTTCGCGCAGCGCTTGCAGCTTCTGATTCATCTCTTCGTTTCTCATGCCTTGTTCTCCGTTTTCTGCCGCCGCTTTGCTATGTGCGCTGCCACCATCAATATGGCGATGAGGATCGCCGCAGAGACGACAATGCGCATGACCAGATCAAAAAAGAACTGCTCTGGTACCATCTGGATGAGTATATCTGTCCGGGGATCCAACAGCCATAAATCGTTCGTAAAGAAAATCTTGTGAAAGCCTGTCCAAAAACTGTTGAAATCCAGCGCCGCATAAATTCCCAGCGCCGCAATCAGCCCGAGCAGCACATAATTTCCCTGCAAATATCCGCTTAAAATCGTCTTGATATCCCGCTTGCCCAGCCATGCCCAAAGATAAAAGGCAACCGCCAGAATCAGCAGAGCATTGCCAATGCGCATGGCCCAAAGGTAGAGCGTTTTGACATCCGCCATATGCAGAATTTCCCGCTGGTTGAAAACTTCTCTTTGCTGCCCGTCAACGACCGCCTGAACGCGCAAATCGTCCCGCTTGCCGCGCAGATAATCCAGCAGGGCATCCGTCGCAGCTTGCAGATCCGCATCGCTCATGCCAATCTGCTCTGCTGTATCGAGTTTTTGATACTCCTGTCGATAAAAAGACTTTTGAAAGCAAAAGAAGTTGACGCAGTTTAAGATGATTCCCAAAACCACAAATGCGCCGCAAATTGCGGACAGGATGCGAAGCATTTTATTGCTCATTCTTCTGCCACCATCAAGACCGCCCGCACCGGGCAGCCATCCGCTTCAATTTTCAGCGGCAATGCCGATAAAATATATTCTCCTTCCGAAGCAGCCGAAAGATCCAGCGCTTCCAAGATGATGCAATCGTTGCCCAATAGATAGCGGTGCACTTCATCATTGCCAATCGAGAGTTTTTCCGTGCCAATTAGCCTAACTTTCAAATCGATCAGCCGCTGTGCCTGCGCCAGCGTAATGCGCCCTCCTTTTTTTCTGGAGCTGATGAGCACTCGGGAATAGCCGCCTGAAAAATCCTCAATTTCATCCACGACGACGCACTTGCCCAGGCACCTTCTGGGCGAAATTTCCGCCACGGTTTTCCCATCTTGAATAAAATGGCAGGGAGCGTCCAGATGCGTCCCGGTATGCGTGCCCATGCGAAGCGTGCTCAGCATAAAGCCATCGTCCTGCACGTTTTTCCAGACTTCACTGGAAAAACGCGGATCACCTTCATAGATTGCCGCATTCTCATCCAGTTTTAACGTAATATCGATTATCTTCATATGCCATCCTAACTATAAGATACGAGTAACCTATCATATTATATCTTGATAGCGCCCTATTTGCAAGCGAGGGCCTCGGCAAGAAAAAATCCGGCTTTCGCCGGATTTTTTTCTATTTCTATGCTTTCCTAGGCTCTTGAGGCTTCCTACTGCTGCTGTGCAGGCTCTCCTTCGCCCTCATTTGGCAGAACATCCCCCTGCGCGGCATCGTCCAAAGGCAGATCGCCCTCTTCTGACCCGCCTTCCGGCGAAGCAGACGGCGCCTCGCTGGGCAAAGCAGCTCCGTCCTTGGTTTGCACAACAATGCTATCCAGGATGATCTGCTGTGTCTCCGAAATTTCACTATCGATATTGCTGATGGTAAAGACATAAGTGTATTTTCCCGCCATCATGAAATACTGCGTCTTATACATCGTATAGCCTTCGCCAAATGGGTAAGAGTAGCGCAAAATCAGCGTCTGCCGGCTCTTCCATTCCCGCACTTCGCTCTCATAGCTTTGCAGGTCTGTCCCTAAATTTTCCTCCAGGGCGCTTTTGGTTTGCTGAACGCGATTCTCCATATTTTTAGAGAACTCTTTTTCCGACAGCCGAATCCGCGCCACAGAGAAAGTTCCGGTTTCATTTGAAACTTCCAACAGCAGATAGGTATTGCCCTTTTCATCCTCTTTGATGGGCGATTCCGTCTTCTTCGCTTGCAGCGCCGTAGGATATTTCAAGATAAAACTGCCGTAATCGACGGTTGTCAGCGC
>JAHZHM010000287.1 GCA_019420265.1 Clostridiales bacterium | reverse complement strand
ATGTCTACCTGGGCAAAGTAACGCGGCTGATGCAGTTTGGCGCATTTGTCGAGCTGCTGCCCGGCAAGGAAGGCATGGTTCATATCTCCAAGCTCTCCAACAAGCGCGTCGAGAAGATCGAGGATTTCTGCAAAGTGGGCGATGAAATGCTCGTCCGCGTCAATGAAATTGATGAGAAGAAGCGCGTCAACCTCATTCACCGCGGCGTGACGATGGAAGACCTCGTCGCATTCCAAAGCAAAGAGGACTAATGATTTCAAAAAGGGCGGCCGCTTGGCCGCCTTTTTCTCATTTGCAGGAAATTTTCCATTCCATGCGCAAAACTTTGCTTTCATCGGATAACTTGGCGGGGAATTGAGGAAAATAGGGATAACTGCAAGAAAGGATCAGGAGTATGACAGATTATTTTACGCTATCGAACGGATTGAAAGTTTACGGAGAATATTTGCCGAATATGCGCTCGGCGACGATTGGAATCTGGACGAAAACAGGTTCTGCCGCGGAAACCATGGAAGAGAACGGCATGTCGCATTTTCTGGAGCACATGTTTTTTAAGGGCACGGAGCGGCGCAGCTATCAGCAGATTGCCCAGGAGATCGACAATATGGGGGCGCAGGCCAATGCGTTTACTTCTAAAGAACTGACCTGCTATTATATCCAGAGCATCGATGAAAAGGTTCCCCAGGCGCTGGATATTCTGCTGGATATGTTCTGCCATTCGGTGTTCCCAGAAAAAGAGATTCAAAAGGAGAAGGGCGTCATTTTGGAGGAGATTGCCATGTCGCAGGATTCGCCGGACGATTTGCTGCACGACAAGCTGGCAGAAACCTTCTTTACTGGCACGCCGCTCTCCAAAACCATCCTCGGGCCGGCGGAAAATATTCGCCGCTTTACGAGAGACGACGTTTTAGCCTATCAAAAGAAGCATTATCATGCGGAAAATATCGTGGTGGCGATTGCCGGGAATTATCAGAAGCAGCAGATTCAGGCCCAGCTGGAAGAGCAGCTTGGCTCCATCCCCAGCGGAATGCCGCAGCAGTTGTTCGGGCCCTTGGCCGGATGGGAGCCGGAGGCCAGAGAGCTGACGCTCAAAAAGGATATCGAGCAGGTAAACCTGGGGCTGGGCTTTCCCATGTATGGATTTTTGGATGACCGCAAATATGCCGGGAGCATTCTTTCCAGCATTTTGGGCGGAGGCATGAGCTCCAGATTGTTCCAGAAGGTGCGGGAGGAGCTGGGCGCGGCCTATTCCGTCTATTCTTTTCCGGCTATTTATTGCAGCGGCGGCATGATGGTGCTCTATGCAGGAACTTCTCTGGAAAAACTTGAACAGGTTATTCAGGGCATTATGGGGGAAATCGAAAACCTCAAGAAAAATGGGATTACGGAAGAGGAACTGAAGAATACCAAAGTGCAGCTCTGCTCCAGCTATGTGATGGGCCGGGAGACCAGCTCTGCCAAGATGAACTCTCTTGGGAAAATGGCGCTGCTCTGCGGGCGGATCATGGAAGAGGATGAGCTGCTAAGCCAGGTGCGCCGCATTTCTATGGCGGAGATTGAGCAGGCGATCTCCTATATTTTCGATGTGAATAAGATGAGCAAGGTGATCGTGCAGCCCCAGAAGGCGTAGCGAAAACTTTGGAAAAATAAAAAGAGCAGCGAATTTCGCTGCTCTTTTTTTGATTCTTATCTGCTCGAATGCTGGGAGAGCGCCTGTTCGACCATTTGCTTGAGGTTGGCAAGTTTCCCGGAGGAAATCTCCCTTCCAAGATTCCAGAAACGCAGATCGCTGTTGCCGCGCTCGATTTGCTGGATGAGAGCGCGCAGGCGCAGACAGCGTTTATAGCGCAGGCTGTTGCGCGACCAGTAGCCATAATCCTCATCGCTGGAATCCAGATTCCAATCCGGCTCTGGCTCGGGTGCGAGATCGCCCATTTCGATGGCGTCGATATAGTAAGGAAGCGCGTCGATGGAGAGGTTGAGCAGGTAGTCCAGATCGCCATATTCGCCATATGCTTCCATCGTCTTATCCAGCCGTTTGGTATTTTCCCGAGCGATAAAGGCATCGGCATTGAAACAGGAAAGAGCGAGCAGACAAGCGAGCGAAAGCAGCGCTATCCATTGGCGAACACCTTGCCAGGGAAGCCAGACATGCACGATACTGCCAGCGCAGATGAGGCTGAGGAGAATGAGAAAAGCCTGCACATAGATGCGCAGCCGCGTATATGAGAAGGCACTCTCATAGAGCATCAACCGATAGAAGGAGGAGACGGAGAGCATGATGGTGCAGAGCAGAAGCAGCGTATAGAGCGCTCCGAGCAGGTTTTTCTGCGCTCCTTCGGCATGGCGCGTGCAGGTGCGGCAGAGGCAGACCAGTGCAAAAACAAAGATTGCGGCGGCGCAGAGCTGGAAGAAACCCTGCCGGGCATATTCGCTATACGTCAGCCCGGAGGGCAGCTGGGCAGAGCCAAAGAGGAAAATGCCTTGCACCAGCGCAAAGACAACCATCAGCAGGCAGACGCCGGCCAGCACAATGCTCGTCGCCAAGAGATTGAATTTAGCAGGTGTTTTTTGCTTGCTGACAGGCGGTTGCTGGCGCTCGGTGAGCAGGGAAGTGAATAGGCTGGCCAGTAGCATGCCGCCTGCGACGAAGATGAGCACCCAGAGCAGAAGATCCACCAGGCTATCGATGCGGAAGATTCTGCCCAAAAGCTCTGCAAACACCTGATCCGCCGAAGCCAGCAGGGAGAGCAAAAGCCCCATCACGGGGATGAGAATGAGAATCGCCATGAGAATGGGGAAGAGCGCTTTCCGTTGGCTCTTTTCGGGAGAAAGCGCCTTGCCGATTCGGTGAAACGGGCGGACGAACAGTGTGAAACAGACGTTCGAGATGCTGCCCAGAGAAAAGGGAGGGAAAGTCTCCAGCTCCAGCATGAGGTTTATTTGCAGCAGTGTGCAGAACAGCAGCGCCAGAGCGTTTAAAAAGAGCAGAAACGCGTTGTTATAGAGCGCGAAGGTCAAAGAAAAGCCAAAACCAAGCAGCAGTAAGAGATAGTTCTGGTGGCGCAGCGGATTGATTTTGCCGCGACAAAGCACACAAAGCGCGGCATAAAACAGCACGAAGAAAACGGGGACATTCGCACCAAGGGGCGCGCCCTTCCAAAGACAGTCGTAAAATAGAAAGGTTCCGGCCAGAGAAAGAAGGCTGGCCAGCACAAGGGTTTTGATGGGCTTAATTGCCGTCTGATTCATAAGAAACCTCCTGATATTCTAAAAGATCGGATGGCTGGCAGGCGAGCGCCTGGCAGAGCGCATCCAGCGTGGAAAAACGGATCGCCTTGCATTTGTTGTTTTTCAGAATCGAAAGATTTGCCGGGCTGATGCCGATTTTTTCTGCAAGCTCTGTCAGGCCAATTTTTCGCCGGGCCATCATAACATCTAGATTTACAATGATCATGCCGCCCTCCTATATGGTCAAATCGTTTTCTTCTTTATATTGCACGGACTGTGCAAAAACGCCCGCAAGCACCAGGGCGCAAAGGCAGCCAAAGAAAAGGATTGCCGCGCAAAAACCAAAAGTGATGGAGGGGTGAAAGAAAAGCGCGAAGAGAAAATCCAGCGCACAGATGCCGCAGCAAAGGGCGATCATAAAGAATAATTGTTGCCATTTGTAGGCATACCGTTCTTTCAAGCCTCGAATACGCTTGCTTTTTGTTGGCAAAACATACATCAACGTGTAAATATATTCGTTTCAAGATGAACG
>JAHZHM010000286.1 GCA_019420265.1 Clostridiales bacterium | reverse complement strand
ACAATGAAGCGCCTGTTTTTTCAACTTTTGCTTTTTCCCGGCGCTGGCTTATCCCCAAAAGTAAAGCCTTCCCCTGTTACTTCCTTGGCTTCCCAGAATACGATAAACGCCTTAGGATCGATTTTATGGACGATCTCCTTCACCCAGCTCACTTCCCGGCCTTTTTCTACCACACAGAGCAGCGCCGGATCTTCATGGCCGCCATAGCCGCCTTTGGCCGATAGCTCGGTAACGCCGCGATCCATCTCTTGCAGAATCTGCGCTTCAATCTCCTGATATTTGGAGCTGATGATGAGAAAAGCGCTGGCGCGGTTGATACCTTCTGTGAATATCTCCATGACTTTTGTGGAAATATACAGCCCGACGATGGCGAACAGCGCCGTCTGAATATCGAACACAATGCCCGTTGCCACGACAACCAAAACATCGATCGCCAGCATGCCAACGCTGACACTGATAAACTTAAACTTATGGTGAATGAGCATGCCGAGCGTATCCGTCCCGCCCGTGCTGCCACCAAAATAGACCGAGATCCCAAGCCCTAGCCCCATAAGAACACCGCCATAAATAGATGCCAAAAGCATGTCGTCTGTCAGCGGCTGAATCGGGAAAAGATCCGTCAGCAGAGAATACATGATCATCGCATAAAGCGAGCGCAAAACAAAGCCCGAGCCCAATTTTTTAAAGGAAACTAAAAACAGCGGGACATTTAAAACCAGCATCGTGATGCCGACAGGCAGGCCGAATAGATAGTATAGAATCGTCGCGATGCCCGAAAAGCCGCCAGTAGAAATCTGGTTGGGCAGCAAAAAGTAGTTTTGCGAGAAAATGGAGATCGCAACGCCAATGGTAATCGCGATATAGGAAATAATCTTGTTGTCTTTTAACTTGCTCATTTAGTACCTCAAAAATTTGCCGGCATCATGCGGCCATCCATAAAAATTAGCGCAGAGACGCACTCTACGCTAATAGTATATCATATTATTCAGTTTTATAAAAAGCTTTTCTCTTCACACTGCACTCCCACGCTAATGCGCAAAGCTTCATCCACTTTGCTCATTATCTCTTCCGGAAGCCTGCCGACCTTGTTTCGCAGTCGCCGTTTATCCAAAGTTCTAAGCTGCTCCAAAAGAATATAACTTCGCTTGGAGAGCCCGCTGAATTCGCCAATATCAATATGCGTTGGCAAAGTGTTTTTCTTCAAACTCGAGGTGACTGCGGCAACAATCACTGTTGGGCTATATCGATTGCCCACATTGTTTTGGATGACGAGCACCGGGCGAACTCCGCCCTGCTCGGATCCCAAAACCGGATCCAGGTCTGCAAAA
>JAHZHM010000285.1:1309-1664 GCA_019420265.1 Clostridiales bacterium | reverse complement strand
TGTCTTTGGCCGGGTTGCCGGGCAGAGGACGGCGGTTTTCCTGGGAGGTATGGCATGAAAGTCAGCGTGCTGGGATGCGGGCGATGGGGCTCGTTTATCGCGTGGTATTTAAATAAAATGGGGCATCAGGTTTGTGTATGGGGCAGAGAAGGCTCGGCAAACCTGGGGCAATTCCAGGAGAAAATTCGGCAGGAGCAGGAGGGCTTTTCGGGCATGGAAGCGACGCACGATTTGGCCCATGCTCTGGCCTTTGGAGAACTTTTGGCCATTTCCATCAGCGCCCAGCAGCTGCGCAATTTGCTCTCCAGAAGCGAATTCTCCGGGCTGCAAAGGCCAGTTGTGCTTTGCATGAAGG
>JAHZHM010000285.1:0-1268 GCA_019420265.1 Clostridiales bacterium | reverse complement strand
AGATTGCCGCAGACTACTTGCCGCTGGAGCATATCGCCGTTTGGCTGGGGCCAGGCCATATGCAGGATTTTCTGGCGGGCATTCCCAACTGCATGGTGATCGATTCCTATAACCAGCAGCTCAAGGAGGAAGTTGTGCAGGCGCTCAAAGGCGGGCTGATCCGCTTTTATTACGGCGACGATATGATCGGCAATGAAGTTGGGGCGGCGGCCAAGAATGTCATCGGGATTGCGGCTGGTATGATGGATGGCCTGCATTGCGGCAGCCTCAAGGGCGCGCTGATGTCCCGCGGCGCTCGGGAAATTTCCCGGCTGATCGGCGCGATGGGCGGCAATGAGCTCTCGGCCTATGGCCTGGCACACCTGGGGGACTACGAGGCAACCGTGTTTTCCAGGTATAGCCGCAACCGCATGTTTGGAGAGAAGTTTGTGCGGGGAGAGCAGATGGATGGGCTGGCTGAAGGCGTCTCAACGGCGGCGGCACTGATGGTTCTGAAGGAAAAATACCAGGTGGATTTGCCCATCTGCACGGCGGTGCACACGGCAATTGAGGGATGTATTCCGCCGGAGGAGCTGATGAGCCGGCTGTTTTTGCGCAGCTTGAAAAAAGAATTTTAAAAAGGCGGGTTTTCCGCCTTTTTATTTTTCATTAAGATTGCCCTGCGGGCAAGAGCGCTTGCCGTTTCAGACTTTGGAGAGCGGCAAAAGAGCGATATTTCTGACGACGATAGAAAAGAGAGGGAGCCTTTTGGCGCTATGGCGACGTATAGCAAAGTGAAAGGAGAAAAGCGATGGAGCCAACACAGAGCTTTGAACAGGTGTTTACGCGAAATATCCGCAGCGTATATCGCGCCTGCTATTTGCGGCTGCACCACAAGCAGGATGCGGAAGATGCGGCGCAGGCGGTTTTCTTGAGCTATCTCGCCAGAAAGCAGCCGTTTGAAAATGAACGGCATGAACGCGCGTGGTTTTTAAAGGCGGCGCATGATCGGGCGGTGGATATGCAGCGCAGCGCTTGGCATCGAAGGCGTTCGGCATGGCAGGAGCAAGAGCCGGTCTATTTGGAGGAGAGTGAGATAGAGGCACAAAGTATGCTCGGCGCGCTTCCGCCCAGCTTGCGGGAAGTTCTTTCTCTCTATTATATGGAAGAGCTGCCTGTCAGCGAGATCGCAAAGATTTTGCGGCGCACGCAAAGCACAGTCCGCGCCCAACTGACCAAAGGCCGGAAAAGACTAAAGCTGGAATGGGAGAGAGAAAATGAATGAAAAT
>JAHZHM010000284.1 GCA_019420265.1 Clostridiales bacterium | reverse complement strand
CAGCATACGGAGACAGTCTTTGTGGCCAGTATATAATGTGCCAGCATGTGCTTACTGACAAAATAATTTCCAACTTCGCGTATGGAGCCGACAGATTCTACCGCTCCCCCATTCGGGTGCATGTGCTCTCCGCAGAAGCGCGTGCGGTAAGCAGAGAATGCAAGAGCATTTACTTGCTGACAAACTGACCACCAGCGCCGCGTGCGGAAATGACAGGTTGCGCCGTTTCGACAATCGGGTATAGCGTCGCGTGCGGCTCTGACAGATTCCACCGCCCTATCATTCGGGTATAGAAACCCTTTAAATTTTCTGGCTGCCTGTGGACCAAACGTGGCTCTTGCCCGCATCCTGAGCCGTGTTCTGCGCCATGACGCCCACCAGCCTGTGCGGCTGATACAGCTCCTCCAGATAGCGCAGCTCGTCCTCGCTCAGCACCAAATCCGCCGCTTTCGCCGCACCTTCGATGTGCGAAAGCTTGGTCGCCCCGACGACCGGCGCCGCAACTTTGGTGAGCAGCCATGCCAGAGAGATTTCCGTCATGGAGACGCCCCGCCGCTCGGCCAGCTCGGCCACCCGGGCGATGATGGCGGCATCCTGCTCTGCCGCGGCATCGTATTTGAGCCGGGCATAGCTATCCTCCAAAAGCCGCTTGGAGCTCTCCCCCGGCCGCTTTGCCAGCCGCCCACCGGCCAGCGCGCTGTAGGGCGTCATGGCGATGTTTTCCTGGGCGCAGAGCTTTGCCATCTCCCGCTCTTCCTCCCGGAAAATCAGGTTATAATGCCCCTGAACCGAGATAAACTTGGCAAACCCCTCCCGCTCGGCCAGGGCATTTGCCTGGGCAAGCTGGAAAGCAAAACAGTTGGAAATGCCAATATAGCGCACCTTGCCCTGCCGCACCGCCCGGTTCAGGCCCTCCATGATGTCGGAAAGCGGGGTCTGGTAGTCCCACATATGGTAGATATATAGGTCTACATAGTCCATCCCTAGGTTTTCCAGGCTTTTATCCAGCATACGGGCGATATGCTCCTGTCCCGAGATACCCTCGGCGCTTTCCTCCGGCGTTCTGGGCAAAAACTTGGTCGCCACCACGACATCCTCCCGCCGCGCGTAATCCCGCAGCGCACGGCCCAGATACTGTTCGCTGGTTCCGCTCTGGTAGGCAATGGCCGTATCGAAAAAGTTCACGCCCAGCTCCAGCCCCCGGCGGATAATTTCCCGGGAATGTGCTTCGTCTATCGTCCAGGAATGCTGGCCGTTTTGCGCATCACCAAAGCCCATGCACCCCATGCAAATGCGCGAGACGCGCAAATCCGATTCTCCAAGATTACAATACTGCATCGCTACTCTCCTTCGATAAGATAAGAATATCATAATGCTTAGAGTAGACTCCAAGTCAAGAGGCCGCAGGAAATCCTTTGGTGCGGGGTATACCTCGCGCCGCCATTCGCACGGTATGCAAAGGTCAAGGGCCTCGGGTGAACATGGGGGCGGAGCCCCCATACCCCCTTTACTGAAATATGAAAATGGGCTAGTGCGAGTAGAAAGCGCGTGCGGCGGGTAGGGTTTGTGCGAGCATGTGCTCTCTGGCAAAGTGGTTGCCGACGTCGCGTGCGGAACTGGCAGATTTTGCCGTTCTGTTAGTCGGGTGTGAAAGGGCCATGGGCAGGCATGGGGCAAAGCCCCATACCCCATTACTAAAAATGGGAAAGTGCGGGAAGAAAGCGCGTGCGGTGGGCAAAGAATGAGGGGGCATTTGCTCTCTAACAGGCCAAACGCCAGCGCCATGTGCGGAAATGGCAGGTTGCACCGCCCCAGCGATCGGGTATTGTTCTCCGCAGGAGTGAGTATGCGTTCTCTGGCAGGCCGAATGTCAATGCTACGTGCG
>JAHZHM010000283.1 GCA_019420265.1 Clostridiales bacterium | reverse complement strand
CCGCCATTGCGACGATCCTTTTTGCGGCAGACAATATGCACTTTTCGCTGACGCGCATTTCGACGATCGACAGCTACAGCATTTTCTTCATCATCGCGATGTATTTCTTCATGTATGAATATATGCAGAAGAATTTTAACCGGGAGAAACTTTGGAAAACGCTGATCCCGCTGGGATTATGCGGCATTTTCTTTGCGCTGGGCGCGGCGACCAAATGGCTATGCCTGTATTCCGCTGTGGGGCTATGCGTGCTCTTCTTCTACACGGTGTTTCAGAGAGTGCAGGAATATCGGTATGCCAAGCAGAAGGAACAGCAGGAGATCACGAAGCCTTTTGCCAAAAAGCTGGTGCTGACATTGCTCTTCTGTGTTGTGGTTTTCCTGATCATTCCGGCGCTGGTCTACTGCGCGTCTTACCAGCCTTATGCAAATGCGGCAGGCGGGAATTATGGCCTGAAAGAGATTTGGGAAAACCAGAAATATATGTTAAACTATCATAGTAATCTGGATCCGGATACGGTGCACGCATATTCTTCGGCGGCATACACCTGGCCATTTAGCATTCGCCCAGTATTTTTCTTCTGGGCACAGAATGCAGCGCCTGGGATGGAAGGCGTGCTTTGGTGCATGGGCAACCCCATTCTTTGGTGGGGCGGGATTGCGGCGATGCTCTATTTGCTGGGCCGCAGAAGAAAAGATGCGGACAAAGACCATGCGATGCCGCTGGTCATTATCGCGATGCTCACGGGCTTCGCGCCCTGGCTCTTTATTACAAGAGAGGTATTTATCTACCATTATTTTGCGGTTGTGCCGTTTTTGATTCTGCTGATCGTTTATGCCATCCGGCATTTAGAGCAGCGGGGAAAATGGGGAAAGGGCATTGGAATCGCGTTTGTGGCGCTATGCGTTCTGGCTTTTGTGGCGTTCTATCCGGCCAACACGGGGATAGTCGTCTCCCAGGCATGGCTGGAGGCGATTCGCTGGCTGCCCACCTGGCCGATGTAGCGGAGAAGAGCATGAAAGTAGGGAAAAAAGAACTCTGGCAGCTTTTGAAATTCTGGCTTTGCACGCAGATTGCGGTCGTGGCCGACGCAGGCAGCTTTGCGGTGATGTATGCGCTGGCCCCGGCTTACTATATGCTTTGCAAGGCGCTTTCCTATTGTATTGGCGCGGTTGTCAGCTATTTTACAAACCGGCGCTTCACTTTTCAGACGACGGAAAGCCAGAGAGGGATTATTTGGAAATTTATTGTGGTCAACCTGGTTTCCATGGGGGTATCGCTGGGAGCGATGGGAATTATGAGTAAAAATTTTGGCATTCCCGTCTGGCTTTCCTACATTCTTTCTGGGTTCTTTTCCTTTGTCACCAATTTTCTGGGCAACCGGCTTGGGGTATTCCACGAATAGGAGGGGGATAATGCTTGCGACTGTAAGAAGTTATGGGCTTGCCGGGCTGGCAGGATACCCTGTGATGGTGGAGGTAGATAGCTCGCCAGGACTTCCGCATTGGGAAGTTGTCGGCTTGCCGGATGCTGCCGTCAAGGAGAGCAGGGAGCGCGTGCGCGCGGCGCTGAAAAATTCCGGGTTTGCGTATCCGCAGGGCAGGCTGGTTGTCAACCTGGCGCCGGCGGATCTGCGCAAGGAAGGGCCAATTTACGATTTAGCCATTGCCATTGGAACGCTGGCGGCCAGCGGGCAAGCAGAGCTTCGGGAGTTCTCCGAGGCTACTTTTATTGGCGAGCTTTCGCTGGATGGACAGATTCGCCCGGTCAACGGGATCTTACCCATGGCGATAGACGCTCGGCAGAGAGGCGTTGCGACGATGGTCGTTCCGCGGGAAAATGCGGCGGAGGCGGCGTATGTCGAAGGGCTGCGCGTGCTGGGTGTGGGCACGCTGAGCGAGCTGATAGAGATATTGAATGGCACGGCTCTGGCCCAGTTTGCGCTTCCGGCCAAGTTTGGCCAGAAGCAGGGCAAGAGAGAAGGCGTAGATTTTGGGGAAATTAAGGGGCAGCAAAACGCCAAGCGGGCGATGGAGATTGCCGCTGCGGGCGGGCATAACGTGCTGCTGATCGGGCCGCCCGGCACCGGCAAAACCATGCTGGCCCGGGCGCTCCCCACGATTTTGCCGGATCTCACCTTTGAAGAAGCGCTGGAGGTAACCAAGATTCACTCTGTGGC
>JAHZHM010000282.1:17148-20488 GCA_019420265.1 Clostridiales bacterium | reverse complement strand
CAAAAGCCGGTGGAGCCCGAGAAATTGGAGGCAGTTTTGCAGGCGGGCCGTCTTGCGCCCACGGCGACCAACGCCCAACCGCAGCGCATTTTGGTGCTGCAAGGGCAGGAGGAGATGCAAAAACTTGCCGCCTGCACGAAATTCACCTTCGATGCGCCCATGGCTTTGGTGGTCTGTGCGGATCAGTCGGGCGCCTGGGTGCGCGGCCATGACGGCAAGAACCACGCAGAAATCGACGCCTGCATCGTCGCCACGCACATGATGCTGGCCGCGGCCGAGCTCGGCCTCGGGAGCACCTGGGTGGGCGTGTTCCAGCCCGAGCGCATCGCGCAGGAATTCGGTGCCCCGGAGAACTTCGTCATCACGGCCATTTTGCCCATGGGCTACCCGGCAGAGGATGCACGGCCCAGCGGGAATCACGAAAAAAGAAAGCCGCTGGAAGAGACGGTTTGCTATCATTCGTTTTAAGAACTGCGAAAGGAGAATGGCGGCATGAAACAGATAGAAGAGATCGTCAGGCAATCTTTTTCCGTGCAGGCGGAGAATTTTGAGAGCCCGGCCATGAGCTTTTCCAAGCAGGAATATTTGCAGGAGACGTTGAAGGCCGTGGGCGCGAACAAAACGGATTTGGCATTGGAAGTGGCCGCGGGGACATGCGCCTGCGGGCGCGCGCTGGCGGACCAGGTGCAGCATGTGGTTTGCCTGGATCTGACGCCCGCCATGCTGGCCGAGGGCAAAAAAGAGGCGGAGAGACAGGGCAAAACCAACATGACATTTCTGCTCGGCAACGCGATGGAGCTCCCGTTTTTGCCGGATAGCTTCGATCTCGTGATCTCCCGGCTCGCATTTCATCACTTCCCGGATGTGCGCCGGCCAATGCAGGAGATGGCGCGGGTTTTAAAGCCGGGCGGAAAGCTGGTGCTCATCGATATGGAGGCGGCAGAAGAATATTTGCGTCAAACAGAGGATGAAATCGAAACGCTGAGAGATGCTTCGCATGTGAAGAACCTGAGCCGGGAAGAAATGCTGCATCTGTTTGAAGAGGAGAAAATAGAAGTCGAGCAATGCACAAGCACAAAAATCCCGGTATCGCTGGATGCCTGGATGCAGCTCACCAAAACGCCGCAGAATGTGCAGAGCGAGATCCAAAAGCGCAGGAGGGAAGAGCTGGAAGGCGGAGCAAAAACCGGTTTTTCTCCTTACCAGGCGGGAGGGAGCATCCGCTTTGATCAGCGCTGGCTGTTTCTTCTGGGCAGAAAACCGCGGCAGGAAAAAACCATAGATTATAAAAGCATAGTGGGCAAGTAAAAAAGGCCGGATGATTTTTAATCATCCGGCCTTTTCTCAAAAGAGAGTCTTTGGCTATTGAAGGAGCGATTCAGCAACCTTCTTTAACTCCTGGCGAATGGCAATATGCTGCGGGCAGGCTTCTTCGCATTTGCCGCATCCAATGCAGGCATCTGCGCGTTTATGCCCATGGCTGCCTATCGGCCAATTTTCCTGCCCTGTGCCACTGCTTTATCTCTATAGAATGCCGGGCAGCTTGGAGCGGCGAAAGAGTCGGAAATGCCAATATCCATCGGGCAGATTTTATAATAATAGTTGCAGGTTGCGCAGGGGATGAGGGAGGCTCTCCTAAGGCTTAGGGTATTGCCAGTATGTGCTAAATTTGCCGCAGAGCAGATGTGCTGCGCGTTGAAGTAAAAAAATTGACAGGAGGACAAAAACGCTTTGCTGGTTGCAGGGCCAGAGAGCGGCAGCACCGCCGTTCCGCCAAAAAAGCCGCGGAATCATCCGCGGCTCCTATTTTGGCCGGCTTGCCGGCTATTTCTCTTCCTCGGCAGGTTCCTCCTGCTGGATTTTAGAGACGACCGCCCATTCGATGCGGCGATCTTTGATCTCCTGCACTTCGATATGCAGGCCCGCAATTTCCAGCGTGGGCGTGCTGCCATCCTCCGGAACGGCGCTGAGAGAATCCAAAATCATGCCGCCCAGGGTGTCGTATTCGTCGTCCTCCGGGAGCTCGATGCCGAGCGCCTCGGAAATGCTTTCGATATCCGCGCTGCCGGCAATGCGCCAACGGTTCTCTCCCACCGGGAGAATTTCCGTCTCGTCCATCGGGTCGAACTCATCGTAGATATTGCCGACGATCTGCTCCAGCAAGTCCTCCATGGTAACAAGGCCGCTGGTGCCGCCGTATTCATCGACGACGATAGCCATATGCGTTTTGGTGTTCTGCATGTTGCGGAACAAAATATCTGTTTGCACGGTCTCGGGCACGAAATAGGCCGGGCGCAGCAGCTCTGCCAGGGGCAGCGGATGCTCCTTCTGCGCGTTGAGCAGATAATCCCGGGTATTGAGAATGCCCTTCACATCGTCCGCATCTTCCTCGCAGACCGGGAAACGCGAAAGACCAGTTTCTTCGATGCGCGCCAGAATCTGCTCGGGGCTGTCGTCCAGCCAGATGACTTCCATATCCGTGCGGTGGATCATGATATCCTCGGCGGACTGGTTGTTGAACTCGAAAATATTTTCGATCATCTCTTTTTCACCAGCCTCGATCGCGCCTCTCTCCTCGCCGATATCCACCATCATGCGGATTTCGTCTTCCGAGACGTCTTCCTCCTCCGCGTTCGGGTCGATGCCGAACAGGCGAAGCAGGCCGTTGGTCGAGATGGTAAGCAGCCAGACGATAGGCCGCAGAATCGTTGCGAAAAAGGTGACGATGCCGCAGGCAAACCGTGCCACGCCCTCGGGGTTTTTCATGGCAATGCGCTTTGGAACAAGCTCACCCAGCACGAGCGTGAAATAAGACAGGATAATGGTGATCGCGATGACCGCCAGAGTATTGAGCGTTTTTTCGGAAATCCCTGTCACTTGCAAATCGTCCACAAGCCATCTTGTGATTGGCCCGGCAAAACTATCCGCAGCGAATGCGGAGCCCAAAAAGCCGGCCAGCGTAATTGCGATCTGGATGGTGGATAAAAACTGCGTGGGCTGCTCGACGATGCGCAAAAGCCGCTTGCTTTTCTTATCCCCTGCCTCCGCATCCCGGCGCAGGCGGTTTTCGTTGATGGAAACCACAGCCAGCTCGGTGGCGGCAAAGAACGCGTTGACTAAAATGAGAACGAATTGCAGAATAAGTTGAGGCCATATAGGGTCAGGCGACAAAGGATCTGACAAAGAGTATTCCCCCTTTAAAAAATAAAATATTTCTCTGCTTATACAGAGATTAGCAACTATTATATCACACTTATCTGCATTGTGCTAAATTTTTTTCGAAAAAAGACAAATATTTTCATTTTCGGATATGGGCCGCTTGACAAACGAATGCAAGAAG
>JAHZHM010000282.1:15148-17138 GCA_019420265.1 Clostridiales bacterium | reverse complement strand
ATACTAATATATATATATATATATATAAATTTTTATATGGCGAAAAAGAGGGAAGGCTATATGAGACACCGCATTGTAAAACAGTTTTTGTGCTTCCTAATGGTATTCAGCATTCTGCTGAATACCTCGTCCGTCACTGCATTGGCGAAATTTTCCAACCTTTCTGCAGAGGAACCTCATGTGCATAACAGCCCCGGCTGGAGCTGCGATTCTGAGGATATTCTCGTGTGCGGGAACACGGATGCGGAGCACAGCCACAGCGCAGATTGCTATCAAACAAAGTGGACCTGCGCCAAAAACGCAGAGGCTATCGAGCTGACGGTAGAGTATGTTGCCAGCGCAGCCGGCCAGGATGTGCTTATCGCAGATACATACCGGGCGCAGCTGGGCCAAGGGGAGGCATACTGTATCGAGCTGCCCGACCTTTCGAGCCAAGGCTATGCGCTGGATCGCCAGAACCTCTTTTGCTATACACAAGATGAAAATGGCAATGAGACGAAAAAAGCGGTGGAGCCCGAGGTGGATGAAAACGGCAAGTATGTCATCCGCGGCAACATAGCGCATACGACCAGATACAAGGTGGGCTATGTTCCCTCCAATGTTGCGAACTTCTATCAAGCCAGCCCCGTCGGCCTGGATGATATGGCCGCCTATCGGGTGAATTATTACGGCAGCGATGCAAAGCTGCTCTATTCTTTTGCCGGAAATGGCCCGAAAGATACGGAGATTTCCCTTTCTACCCAAATTGCGCCTCTCCTGCAGACGCTTCTTGACGCGCTGGACAATGCAACGGTTACAGCACAGGGAGAGAGCGGAGAGCCGATGATTCAGGCGCTGGTGGCCTGCGTCGATGAAAAATATCCGGACAGCACCCACGATATCACGCCTTTGCTGGATCGCCTTGCGGAGGAGAACGGCTGCGATCGTGGCAGCCTCACCCGCGCGCAGATTCGGGAGCACGCAACCCTTGCTCTAGGAAAAACATATGCGCTGGATCCTTCCCATAGCGCAGAAAATCAGCCCACCCTTTTGGTGACTGCCGATGGGAGCGCCGAGAAAAATTTCTACTATCTTGATGCGGATAGCGAAGTGGCCCCCTATCAGGTCAATTACTATGGCACGGATGCCCAGAGCCGGGAGACGCTGCTCTATTCCTTTGCCGGAATGGGCAGGAAGGATGCGGAGGTTGCGCTTTCCACCAATGTCAAGTCCTATATGCAGGTGCTTTTGGCATCCCTTGATGATGCCGCGGTGGCAGCCCAGGGAGACAGCGGCAAAGCCATGCTGGATGCGCTGGTAGCCTGCGTGGATGCAAAGCACTCCAGCGGCACGCACGATATCACCCCTCTGCTGGAAAGCTTCGCTGCCGAAACTGGGTGCGAAGTCAATGCGCTGACCCGCGAGCAAATTCGGGAAGCGCTCACCAAGCGGCTGGAGAAAACCTATCTTTTGGATCTCTCCCGCAATACCAAGCGCGATGCAAAGCTCGTCATCACCTCGGGCGCGAAGGCGGAAAAGAACCTGTATTACGCCGAGAGCATTCCCCATGTCCACAATGAGCCCGGCTGGAACTGCGTTTCTAAAAAAATTCTCAACTGCGATAAATCGCATACGCACGATGACAGCTGCTATGCCTCCTGGTGGACGTGCCTGGAAGACACCGAGTTTAACCAGGAATTCGCTTATTTCACAGTCGAGTATTTCGTCAACGTCAATCACGAGAATATCCGTATTGCAGATACCTACCAGGCCCTGCTGCGCAAAGGGGAGACGCATTCCGTCATCATGCCCGATTTCACAAAAGACGGATATGTTCTGGATTTTGATCACATCTATTCCTATACCAAAGATGAATCCGGCAATGAGGTAAAAGCGGAAGTGGAGCTGACGCCGGACGCAAACGGCAAATATGTGCTCGAAGGCACGCTCAGCCAGACCACCAGATACGTCGTCAACTACACCTATGAAGGGCCGGTCGCTCCCTATAAGG
>JAHZHM010000282.1:1026-15138 GCA_019420265.1 Clostridiales bacterium | reverse complement strand
TGCTCTATTCCTTCGTGAGCGAAGGCGCCAAGGATATGCCGGTCAAGTTTTCTACCGGCGTCAACCAGATGATGCGGGCGCTCGTCAAGGCTCTGGATAGCGATGTGATGCGCGCGCAGCCCGAGAGCGGGGAGCAGATGATACAGGCTCTGCTGGCATATATGGATGCGCAGTATCCCGACGATAAGCACGATATCACCCCTCTGCTGGAAGAGGTCGCCAAGGCAGAAAAGTGCACGCTGAACACGCTGACCCGCGAACAGATCAAATCCTATTTCCTTGCCAACCTCAGCCAGATCTACGGCCTGGATCTCTCGCGCAATACCAGCGACGATGCAGTCCTGATGGTTACCGCAGATGAGAAGGCAGAAAAGAATCTCTATTATGTCGTTGGAAATAAGTATAATGTGCTCTTTACCACCGGCCTTGGCGGCGCATCTGTGGAGGGCATCCCCCAGCAGGAATTTGAGCCGCTTCCGGATGCAGATGGGCTTGCGATTCGCTATGAAATCGTTTACGATACCAACCGCATCACAACCCTGCCCACCGTGGATATTTCGCGGTATACCAAGAATATCTATGCCGCTCCCGATCCCAAAAAAGAGAGCCATAAGTTTATCGGATGGGTCACGGGAAAGGGCGCCGGTGTGATCTCGGATTATACGCCGGAAAATGCGAAAGGCAAATATAAAGACCTCACCATCTATACCACGGCAGATAAAATTGCCGAGCTGGGCGGCACAGATTATCAGCCGGCAAACGGCGGGTTCGCGCTTTTGGCCGATCAGCTGAAGACCATGCCCGAAGGCGGGGTAAACTATTACGCCGTATGGGAGCCGCACCGCGCCGATTATGTGGTGCAGGTTTGGTTTGAAGATGCCAATGTAGAAAACCGCTATAACCTGAGCCACACGATGGATATCGTGCGCTCGGCGGAGATTGGCAGCAAGGTGGCGCATAACGATTTCGATGTGGAGCGCGCCGATGAGAGCAAGGTTGTGGCCGCGGCGAATGCGCAGGGCGGCGGCAATTTCGCCAATCCTATCGTCTTTGCAGATCCGGATAGCTATGCCGAGGATACTTATACAAGCTACGAAAATTCCTACATATATAGCCCCTTCTATGGCTTTGATTTTCTGGAGTGTGAATGCGGCGAAACCTGTGCCTGCGCTACCGGAGGGGCATGCAGCTGCCCCGTCTGCTCTAAAATTGTGCTTTCCAACCCCTCCACCACGGGCAATAAGTGCAACTGCCAGGGTGTTACCGTCGGGAATAACGGAGATACCGTGCTCAACGTCTTCTATACCCGTGAGCAGTGGAAGATTATCTACCATCCCACGGTGGAGCTGGATGCCTATAAAGATTATCCTGTGATAAGCGGAACGCTCTCAACCCAGGAAACCATTGTCGGCCGCTTTGCGCACCATATTCTGCACGATATGGCCAACGAAGATCCCGCGCTTCCGGCACAGTATACTTTCATCGGCAAATTCGGCATGCCCGTAAGCCAGGGGCATCAGGCTGGCTCTGCTTCGGCCATGGGCACGGGATATACAGGCACCAATTACACCCAGTGGGAAAATATCGTCAGAGATAATCTGGCGGCCATGGGCGGCGAGGTGCAGTCGGGCAGCTATACGAATAACTATGTTCAGAAATTCCTGGGAGAGACAACCGATAGAACCGGCCTGTATTTCACCTCGGAGCAGCACAACAAGAACTACTATCAGGCGCCGGAGGGCATCCTCGAGCCTGCCAAACTGGGCTTTGCGGGCGTAGCGGAAATTACTCCTTCCGTATTCCAGACATATACAAACGGCGGGGCAGATTTGGCCCCCGATGGCAGCACTCCCGCGACGGTTATGATGCAGAGATACACCGGCGTGTGGAAAGGCGATCGGTTCAGCCGCGAAAGCAGCTATAATCTGGAAGACGGCAGCTATACCTACGGCACGCACGTTATGCACCTTTATCCGTTCTATGGCAATGTCAGCAACACCTATACGATCCAGTATTATGCGGAAGCGCTGCCCAGCGAGACGGATGTCGTCACAGATACCAGCACGGGCATTCGGTATTCTCTGCTTCAGACGGATACAGTAGATGCTCCCTGCGATATCCTTTCGTATGATGCCAAAATACCCGCAGGCTTTAGAGCGCAAATGTGGCGGACCAGCATCAGCGGCGATTTTACGACGACAGATGCCAAGTTTACGGGGCAGAAAGTAAAAAATGTCATTACGCAGGCCAATATCACCAGTAAGCCCATGACGATTCCGCCCAATAGGCTCACGGCGAACCCGGCCTCCGGAAACTATGCAAACTATCAGAGAAACCAGGTGATGGACGGCAAGAGCTATTATGCGTATTTGCCGACCTGGGAAGTCTGGCAGAGAAGCTTAAAATTCGGAAATATCGTTCCGGATGATTACTGGATCACCGACTGGATCCGCGTAACCAGCAATATGAGCGCGACGATGAACGACAGCGTGCTGGATAAGGATATGCAGCAGCGCATGGAGTCGTCGGTCAGAATTGGCTGGCTGTATCCTTCGAGTTCTGTGAACCGGTGGAGGTATATGAACACAAGCCCGAGCGCCCGCAACGGCCATCTTTACCCCCGCTCTATCATGGATTCCGATGCAAGCGCGACAACCCCAATGTCCGCCACCAATGTGCTGGCTCTGACGCGCAACCGATACAATATCACATACAATACCGCCGCTATCGATGCGGAAGGGAATCTCCTAAAGGATAAGAACGGCGATCTGATCATCCGGCCGATCTACACAACCGGCGATACGGTAAACCCGGATGGCACAACCAAGAGCAATGCGCCGGAGATTCTCTATCAGCAGCTGCTGGATGGCACGGGCGGGGCCAATAACTATTTCAACGCATATTTCTCCTATGACGCTGAAACAGGCACTTTTGAGCATCTGGGCTATACAGATGCGGCCGGGGCCGATCCGGTGATAGGCGGCGCTGGCAAATGGTATCTGGATCCCGATGGCACGATTCCGTTCAATGCAAGCAGCATGGCGGCAATGCCGGCGAAAAATATCGATGTCTACTACCGCTTCAGCGATGTCCATTATCGTGTGGTGTTTATCGATAAGCTCAATGGCGGCGAGACCAAGACTGTGGAATTCGACGGGGCAGAAAAGGTCTTCCGCGATGTCATCAACGTCCAGACGGTGAACCCGAATGAGACAGCTGCAGATTTGCCGGACCCGACGAACGATGATTACTACTTCGCAGGCTGGTTCCTGGATGAAACGGGAAGCGTTCCCTTCAAGTTCACGCAGGAAATCACCAAAGATACCGTTGTCTATGCGCTGTGGAAGCCGAAGGTGCCCACGAAATATACAGTTCAGCATGTTTTGAAAATGCCAGATGGCTCCAAAAAACTGCTGGATGAAACTAAGACGAATGTAGAGGGCTATGTGGGAGATACCATCAACGCAAACGCGCTCGATTCCGGCTACTATATCGATGGTATGTATTTTGAGTCCGACTACTACAGCCAGAGCATGCTTTTGCAGACGGATCCCAAGGAAAATATCCTGACCTTTGAATATCGCTATGCTGGGCGCTACTACACCATCCGCTATCGCGAGAAGGATAATGAAGATCGCATCGTCTCCCCGGATGTGAATGTCCCGACCAAGCTCAGCTACGTTACGGCAAAATATCGGGATTTCGAGGATTGGGGCTGGAAACTGGCCAGCGCTCCCTATGAGACGCGAATTCTGGAAGATGGGAAGACGGCTGTGATCACCTTCCTGTATGAAAGATTGCCAGGGCCCACGCTGCAGCTAAAGGCGCAGAAATTCCTCAATGGAGAGCCTCTGCAGGGAACGCGCTTCTCCTTCAAATTGTCCGGAGCCGATGGTTATGGAGAGACAGTTCAGGCAGTAGATGGCCAGATCGAGTTCCAGGAGCTGTGGTTTGGCGCCGTAGGCGAATACCGGTATATCCTTATGGAGATGAACGAGGCCGAAAGCGGCGTGACATACGATGAATCCGTCTATCAGATTCTCGTGCGGATCACAGAGGATGATAAGACGAACCTCGTCATAGAAGAGCCTATCATCACGCTGAATGGAAAGCCCTATACAGGGGAGATTGAGTTCCATAACCTGCAGGAAACCGAAGCAGAAGACCCAGGCAGCAACGGCGAGGGCAAGGGGGAATTGCCGGGCACCGGCGATGGTACGCCTGCCACGGTGATTCTTGCGGCGCTGATCGTATCCTCGGTAGCGGGCGCGATTCTCCTGGGCTATAGGAACAAACAAAAGAATACGGGCAAGCTGTAAAGCGGCCAATCAAAAAAGGTGAACGCGAGATATTGCGTTCACTTTTTTTGATTGGCAACAAAAGAAAAGGGCCATAGATAAAAGCTTTTAGCGAGGGATAGGCTCCATGTCTATACAAAACATTTCCGTAGAAATATTTATCTGAATACTCAAATTGTTCGGGTTGATGTTTTCTCTTTTGTGCCTCTGGAGCGATTGTTTCATGCTGAGTTGGGCTGTCGATATGGAAGTCCGCGCGTTTATAACAGTTCTTCTCTGGCTCAAAGTCGGCCCCGTCGTCCAACTTACCTAGAGCAAAATAAGGGAGGTTCATAAAATTAGAATAAATATGGATATGTTCCTGGCTATCGCGCCAAATGTTCTCATATGTCGGCGGGCCTGATGTTGGGTTTGCCGCCTTTCGGCTTTTGGAAAGCTGTTGCACATGTTCTCAGAAGTTTTCGCGGCTTGGCGATGCAAGAAGGCAGAGCAAGACCAAGCGATTCTGCTGCCATGCGGCGCGTTCCTCGCAGGACATCGCATGGGCAAAATAAAGTTGGCATTATTTTGATTTCCGCGTGCCCCATGGCGCATTGGGCGTGTTTGGATGTATGCCCGCATTTGCCAGGATAGAGAAGAACGCTTTGCATTCAAAACGGTGCGGCTATGCAAAAGCAAAGCAGCGCAGTTTCTATAGCACTCCCATGGTGGGAGGATAGGCATAATAAAATCACCGCTAGAATGCGGTGATTTTTAAGCGAAAAGAGCTAGATTTCCTCGAATTTCTGTAAAAACTGCGCCATACGCGCGCTTTTGCCCTCACCCAGCACTTCTTCTGGGTTGCCTTCCGCTGCCACAACGCCGCCATCCAAAAAGAGAATGCGATCTGCGACGCTTTTGGCAAACGCCATCTCGTGCGTGACGATGACCATCGTCATTTTCTCCTCGGCCAATTCCCGGATGACTTTCAAAATCTCGCCCGTCAGCTCGGGATCCAGCGCGGAAGTCGGCTCATCGAAAAAAAGGATTTCCGGCTCCAGCGCCATTGCCCGGGCAATGGCAACCCGCTGCTTTTGGCCGCCGGAAAGCTGATAGGGATAGGCGCTGGCTTTTTCAGTCAGGCCAACTTTTTGCAGCAATGCCAGGGCTTTTTGCTCGGCCTGCTCCCTGCTCTGCCCTGCCACGCGAATGGGGGCAGCTGTGATATTTTCCAGCACGGATAGATGCGGGAAGAGATTGAAGTTCTGAAAAACCAGCCCGATTTTGCGCTGGAGCTCTTTGAGCGCCTTTTTCTCAGCGTAGACGGCGGGATCGCCCTCTGCCATCTTCTGATTGCAGATTTCAATGCTGCCCGAATCGATGCGCTCCAGCATGAGCGCGCAGCGCAGCAGCGTGGATTTGCCCGAGCCCGAGGGGCCGATGATGGCGATCACTTCGCCCTGATCGACGCACAGGCTGACGCCTTTTAGCACAGAGACGTCTCCAAAGCGCTTGGTGATATTTTGCATAGAGAGAAGCGGCTTTTTCATAGGAACCTCACTGATAATAGGAGAGCTTTCGGTTAAGATAGGAGAAGCCCAGAGAGACGATGCCGTTCATGGCAAAATAGAAAACTCCGGCGATGATGATGGGCAGCGTGGAAAAACTGCCGGAAGCGGAAGTATTTGCCAGGCGGAAAATTTCTGCGACGCCGATGGTCTGCGCCAGAGCAGTATCCTTAACCAGCGTCATAAATTCATTGCCCATGGAAGGCAGGATGATTTTGACAACCTGCGGCAGCGTGATGCGGAAAAATGTCTGCATTTTGCCAAATCCCAGAACTTTGGCCGCTTCTATCTGCCCGGGATCTATCGCCTGAATGCCGCCCCGGAAAATTTCGGCGAAATACGCGCCGTAGTTGATAGAAAAAGCCAGGATGGCCGCCCAAAAGCGCGGCAGGCCGATGCCCAGCAAATCCGGCGGGACGAAATAGAAGAAGATAAGCTGCAAGATGAGAGGCGTTCCCCGGATAACGAGCAAAAAGCCCTCCATCGGGATGCGGAGCCATCTGCGGCGCGACATGCGCCCAGCCGCAAAAACCAGCCCCAGGGGCAGGGAGAAGAGCAGTGTTAGAAAGAATACCTCCAGCGTAACCAGGGAGGCATCCAGCATATTGAAAATAAAGGTTTGCAGTGCTTGGCCAGACATAGGCGCTCCTTTTCAAAAATAAGGCGGGAAGCCGGAGCCGCCCGCCGTTTTTGCTTGCTATTCCTGCGCCGCAGGGTTTGCGATGTAGTAGTTTGCGACAACTTCATCCATCAAAACGGCATCCGCGCCGCCCGAGGAGAGGTCGAACATCGCCAGCACATAGGTATCCACTTCCACAGCCGCGCCGTCCTTGAGGCTTGCGGCCAGATCCGGGAACTTTGCCAGGGCATCCACAGCAGTGGAGCCGCCTTGCAGAACCAGCGTCTTGCCGGCCAAATCCTCTGCGCTCTGAAGGCCCTTATCGTAGAGCTTTTGCGTCGTTACGATGACCTGGCGGTTTTGCAGATAGGGCATGGAGAGGCAGAGCTGCTCCTGGCGCTCGGGGTTGATGGAGAAGCCATTCCAGATGCAGTCGATATTGCCGGAATTGATCTCCTTCTCTTTGGCAGTCCAGTTGATGGGCTGAAGCACGAGCTCAACGCCCAGGCGCTTGCAGACCTCCGTCGCCACATCGATATCGTAGCCGACGATCTCGTTGTTCTCATCGCGGTAGCCCATGGGCGGGAAGGAATCGTCCAGCCCGAGGACAAACTTACCTCTTTCCTGGAGCTGAGACAGGGAATCGTCTGTCGCATCCGCCGTGATGAGGGAGGCATCCACGATGCTCACTTCCTTGCCAAACCACTTTTCGTCGATTTTGGCCAGCGTGCCATCTTCCTTCATCTCGACCAGCGCCTTTTCTACAGCCTGGCAAAGCGCCTTATCCTCTTTGCGGAAGCCAATGGCGAACTGTTCCTCCGCCAGGGGCTCGGAAAGGACGACATATCCCGCATCCTTCTTTGCGCAGGATGCCAGGCAAAGGGAGAGCAGCAAAAGTGCCGCCATGAAAACAAAAATCAGTCTCTTCTTCATCATTCTTTCTCCAATTCAATACATTCTTCACCGAAATACTTCGGTGTGATTTTCAGGACAAGTATTATACTAGCATAGTAGCGTAGTAAAGTAAAGAGAAATTTGAAACAAGCTTTGGTATTTTGCGATTGCGCTTGAAAAGGCACGTTCTTTTTTTGCGGACCGGAGGGCTTGCGCGCAGAACATTCTCTGCACGGCAAAAAAGGGCAAGAAAAAAGCGCCTTTATAGCGCTTTTTCCTAATCTTCCTCCTCTTCCTGGGACGAGAGGAAGAGCTCGGGCGGCAGGCTGCGAATCTGTTCGGGCGTGAGCACGCTGTCTGTCCCCAGGCAGGCGGTGCAGCGCGCGCCGCACTGTGGGCAACGGCATCCCAGCGTCAGATCCTCGGATTGTATCATATAAGTGCCGCAATTTTGGCAGCTGCATCGCATGAAAGTATCCTCCTTTTTGATTGCCGCAAAAGCGAGCGGGCTTTTCGGGAAGCGGGCCCCGAAGAAGGCCCATGCCCAGAGGGCGCGGCGGATTTCCGATTGAAAAGAAACCCGAGCCAAGCGGCTCGGGCCTTTTTACGCGGTTAAAAAATGGTTATGGCTGTGGTCTATACATAGGGGACCAGCGTCCGCACATTCTTCATGAGCGGCGCAAGCCAAATGATGACGAAAGGCGTCAGCGCGATCGGAACGACGTCTGCAATGCCGATCCAGAGGATGCAGTAGGTATACTTCATACCAGTGAAGTAGGAGAGGGAGAGGCTGGTCGTCAGGATCATCAGAACGCCGAACAGGACGCTCCAGAGCAGACTCATGCCGATGAACTTGCCCTTTTTGCCCGGCTCCAGCAGGCTCATCAGGTCAACCTTGCCGCCTTTGAGGTGAACGAGGGCGGGCAGAGCAGCCGAAAGGCCAACCGTGATGCCGTCAGTCAGCGGGCTGTGCAGCGCAATGAAGCTGCCCGAGAGCAGCGCCCAGACGATGGTGCCAATGTAGCCGGAGAAGAAGCCGGTAACTGGCCCAAACAGATAGCCGATCACCGGGATGATGAATGCGAATGTGCGGAAGTGCACACCGGGGATCAGCGGAATCGGGCAGAGATATGCCCAAAGAATACCGGTCAACACGCCGAAGATGACGAAGAAGACGATGTTGACAAAGGAGAATTTCTTGGTGTTAGCATTTGCCATGATCATAATTCCTCTCTTTTAATAGTTAATTTGCGAGATTTCCTGCAAAATAGCAAAAAGTTTTTCGACCGCGTACGCGAAAAACGCTTGTCCTTTTTCTTTGGTGGCATAAGTGGGTGCACCGATGACACCACTCTTCGTTACATCTTTGGTGCGCCAGCCGGCGTTAACCGGGCCGAACACCGTGACGAACTTATCCCCCGTGAAGCACTCGGCGGGATCCTCATCCACCGCGAGATCCATGCGCACGGTTTCCGGCCGTGCTTCCAGCATCAGGGAAGTCTCAAGCTCGCAGGCATGGAAGATGCCATAGGGGCCGGACTGCTGATATTTCTCCCGGGCTTCTGCCCAGAAGGAGGTGAACCACCAATCGAATACATAAACCTGAAGGCCGAAATCGATGCGCAGATCCCGGGAGAGCAGGTTGGCCATATCCGTATTGCCGCCGTGGCTGTTGAATAGTACCAGCTTCTTAAAGCCGTGCTTTGCGATGCAGCCGGCAATATCGTGCAGCAGGGCATAGTAGGTCTGGGCAGAGAAAGTCAGCGTGCCGCAGAAATCCATGTGCTCGTTGCTCTTGCCGATGTGCAGCTGCGGCGCGAAGATGACGTCGCCGCCGGTATAGCTATCCGCCGCTTCGATGGCTTTATCCATCAGCGTGCTCAGAATGATGGAATCCGTGCCCACAGGAAGATGCGGGCCGTGCTGCTCTGTGGCAGACATGGGCAGCAGGACGATGGTGTTATCCTTATCCAGCGCGGAGAGCTGGTCTCTGGAAAGATTTTCCCATTTTGCAATCATGGTTAAAAACTCCTTTCGGTTTTTGCTCTATTCCCGCACTAAACCGGGATATAGAAGAGAATGCGCAGCGCGACCGTCCCGGCGATGGCAACGGCAGTTGCCAAAAGGAACCACGCATCGTATTTGGATGCTTTGATGGTTTTATAGGACGTGCGCTTGACGCCGAAGTTCAGCTTATAGAAGTGCATGGCCAGCGAGATGGCATGGCCCTTGCCGATGACGCGGAACAGCAGAGGAATCGAGAAGATGATATAGTTCTTGATTTTCGTCGCCGTGCCGCACTCCTCGATTTCCAGGCCGCGGGAGCTCTGGGCTTCCATGATGGCCCGCAGCTCTGTGATGATGATGGGGATGATCTGGAACACCAGGCCGACGGCAAAGCTGATGGAATAGGGCATATGCCATTTGCAAAGGCCCAGGATGATCTCGCTGAAGTTGGTCGTGATGAGCACCATGAAGAAAGAGGCGATCATCAGATAGATGCGCAGGGAGTAGACAAAGCCCTTGTAGAAATCGTACCAGTCGAAACAGAGGTTCATGCCGAGCACTTTGCCCTCATAGAAGATGGGGCCGCCCTCCACCGGCGGATGCTCGAATAATCCCAGCACGAACCAGAGCAGGAAGATAAAAATCAGAAGCGCTTTGAGCTGTCCCAGCAGTTTGCCCATCTCGGACATGATGCCGCAGCTCAGCCAGATGCCCAGGAAGAACAGAAACAAAAACACCAGCGCCGCACCGGATTTGGTGAGAGACGTCAGAATGGCCATGGCCAAAAAGAAGAAAAATTTCGTGCGGGGATCCAGGCGGTGCAGGAGGGAATCCTTATCGACATACTGCAAATAATCCATGGTTAAGCCTCCTTCTGCTCCAGCATAGCCGCTGCCTGCTCTGCAAATTCCGCGACATTATAGCACACTTTGCCAAAGCCATAGCGCCGGGAAAGCTGCACAACGGGAGGCAGGCTGATGTTGATGGAATCGAAAATATCGTCTCTGCGGGCCAGCGCCTCTTTGCCGCCCTCGTAAATCTTCTTGCCGCCGCTTAAAATGACGGCGCTATCCGCCACTTTGAAGACCAGCGGAATTTCATGGCTGATCATGATGACCGTCTTGCCCTGCTCTTTGAGGAACGAGATGATCTCCTCCAGCTGCTTTTTGATATGCAGATCCATGCCCAGCGTCGGTTCGTCCAAAATGACGACATCTGCGCTGGAGAACAGCACGGAGAGGATGGTGAGCAGATGCTTTTTGCCCATGGAGAGATTGATGGGGAAAGTCTCTGCATCGGCGGTGAGACCGTATTTTTCCAGAACCTCCGCCACTTGCTCATCCGTAAAGGGCAGCCCCTGCATCCGGGCGCAGAAGGTGATCTCCTCTGTTACCGTCTGTTCAAAGAGCATGTGCTCGGGGTGCTGGAACACCAGGATGATGTTTTTGGAAATTTGCGCCACCGTCTTTTTGAGGGTGGATTGGCCGTTATAGCGGACATCGCCGCTGGTGGGCTTATGCAGGCCGTTTAAATGCTTGACGAGCGTCGTCTTGCCCGAGCCGTTCTGCCCCATGATGGCCACAACCTGCCCCTTGGGGAAGGAGGTGTTGATATCTTTGAGCGCGTGGAAGCCATCCGCGAACACTTTGTTCAGCTGATGCGCCGTCAAAAATGCCTCTTCGGGCAGCTCCTCTGCGGCGGGAGCCGCGGCGAGCTCTTTTTGGGCAAAAAGCGCATCCAACTGCTGCACGGCGCCCTGCATGGAATAGAACATGGGAATTTCCGGGCGGATTTTCGCCATGGCGCGGTAGATTTCCGCCTCCTGGGGAATGGTAACGCCCAGCTTCTCCTGTAAATCGAAATTGCGGAAAAACTCTTCTTTTTCGCCGTCGAACAGCACCTGGCCATCCGAAAGGCCGACGACCCGATCCACGATGCCGGCAGACCATTCCAGGTTGTTATCTACGATGAGCACCGTCGTGCCATCCGCGCGCAGCTGATTGAGCACGCCCTGCACCATCTTTTTGCCGTTGGGGTCGAGCGAGCTGACGGGCTCGTCCATAATCAGGATATTCGGGCGCATGGCCAGAACCGAGGCGATGCAGACGGCCTGCCGCTGCCCGCCCGAGAGCGCCGCCACAGAGCGCTTGCGCAGATACTGCAAATTCAGCAGATCCAGCACATACTCCATGCGCTCGGAAATCTCCTGGGCAGGAAGGCCCATGTTTTCCATGCCGAACGCGATGGCATCTTCCACGCCATAGCCAAACAGCTGGTTTTCCGGCGACTGGCTGACGACGCTGACCAGCGGGTTCTCGCCCAGCTCCAGCTCGCCCTGCAAAACGCCGTTGCTCTCCAGCTTCGGGATGACGCCGCTTAGGATGTTGACCAGCGTCGTCTTGCCGCAGCCCGAAGGGCCGACGACCGCCGTCACCGTGCTCTGGCGGATTTCCAGGCTGATATCCCGCAGCACTTCGTTGCCATCGGGAGTATATTGATAAGTGAGGTTTTGGATACGATAATTCAAGTGAAACTCCTTTTGCCGGATTTAAAATTTGAAAACGGGGAAGGATTCCAGGAAGATGATGTCGTCGCGCTTTCCTGCATCGCCCTCTGCTAAAATGGCCGCCTTGCCCGAGACAATGCCGCCCGCCTTTTTGACCAGCGCCTCCATGGCCTTGAGGGATTCGCCCGTGCTGATGACGTCGTCTACAATCAAAATGCGCTTGCCCTCGATCATCTTGGCTTCCACTTCATCCAGGCAGAGAATTTGCTTTTTCTGCGTCGTGATGGAATAGACTTCGGTTACAAACGGGTTGACCATATAGGGCTTGATGCTCTTTCTGGCGACGAAATAGCGATCCATATTCAGCAGCCGGGCCAGCTCCTGCACCAGCGGAATGCCCTTGGCCTCTGCCGTGATCAGATAATCCACCTCGGGCAGCCGCGGCAAAAGCTCTGCAGCAGCTTTGATGACCAGCTGGGAATCCCCCAGCAGCACAAAGCTGGCAATGCACATGTTGTCCGTAACCTGCACGATGGGGAGCTGGCGCAGCAGACCGGCGATGTTGATCTCATATGTTTTGCTCGTTGGTTTCATAAAAACGTTACCTCCCAAAGCCATGCTGCGACAAATCTGCACAGCGGCTTGTTTGTTTCCAAGACATGACTCGGCGCAAAAACAAATGGAAAATTGGTTGGATTGCTTTTGCGCCTTCTGGTTTGCATTCGCCTCTTCCGCCGCGCGGAAAAAAACGAAAAATCTCCTTTTATTAGAATTATAAAAGATATTCACACTCTGTTCAAGAGATATTTACGATTCTACCCAAAAATCCTGGAAATAAATAAAAAAAGAAGCGGTGAATATTCGGAATAATCCGAACGTTCATCGCTTTTGCAAGAAAAGGAAGCATTTAGGGCTGTATGTTCCAGAATCTGGAAGATGGGCGGGGCAGCAGAGCATGAGCCCCAAAGCGCCGCGGGCGCTAATCTTCATACGGGTTCCAAAGGTGCTTTTTGAGATCGACGTTGCCGTTTGGGCGAAAGCGGACGCCCTCTGCCTCCAGCCGGGCGCGCTGTTCCGGGAAATCGGGTGCCAGCCTGCCGCAGTGGTTGACGCAGCGGTGGCAGGGCAGGCCCTCCGGCGCAAAAAAGAGCGCCTGCCCCGCCATGCGCGGGGCGTGGCCAAACCCGGCCAGATGCGCCAGCTGGCCATAGGTCGCGACGCGCCCGGGCGGAATATGCGCCACAATTTCGTAGACCTTTTTAAAGTACGTTTCCCGCTTCATTGCCGTTTTCCAGATATTCCCTCAGGAAGCGGATGGCCTGCACATAGCCATCCAGCCCCAGGCCGATGAAGGATTTGACGCATGCCATGCCCGGATAGGAAATATGCCGGAAGGCCTCTCTCTGATAGACATCCGAGATATGCACCTCCACAGCCGGGATGCTCACAGCCTTGAGCGCATCCAAAATAGCGATGCTGGTATGCGTATAGGCGGCGGGGTTGATGACGATGCCATCCGTATTGCCGTAGGCGCCCTGAATGGCATCCACAATATCGCCCTCGTGGTTGGACTGGAAACATTCGCATTCGATGCCCAGGCTCTGGCAGGTTTCCTGCACGAGCCCCAGCAGGCTCTGATACGAGCCTGCGCCATAGATATTCTTTTCGCGGATGCCCAGCATATTGATATTTGGGCCGTTGATGATGAGAAATTTCATGAGAACACTCCTATTCTAATAAATTCGGGCAGGAAAGCGGGAGCTTTCTACACTTCGAGATTGAGTCTGCCGAAAAACTTGCAAAGCTCATGCCGCATCGCGCGCCAAACAGGGCGAATGGGCAGCCGGAGAGAGCCGGCCCCTCGCTGCGCATTTTGCCCGGCGCCGTTTAGCCCAGCAGCGCCAACACTTTTTTCAGCGTATCTGAAAGGGCGGCGTTGTTATCCACGGTAAAATCGCAGACAGCCCGGTAGAGCGGCCCGCGCACCTCCGCCAGCTTTTGCAGCGCGGCAGAATCCTTGGAGAGCGGGCGGCCATCCAGCGGCAGCTTTTCCAGATCCCGCCTAAGCAGGAACACAGTGGCGTTCTGGCGCAAGGCCCTGCGGTTCTCTTCCAGCAGAATCGCCCCGCCGCCCACCGAGAGCACGATGCCCGGGCGCTTTGTCAGCTCGGCAATGGCCTGCTGTTCGCGCTTGCGGAAGCCGGATTCGCCTTCCTCGGCAAAAATCTCCGGGACGCTCTT
>JAHZHM010000282.1:0-1016 GCA_019420265.1 Clostridiales bacterium | reverse complement strand
GCCGGCGTTTTGCGCGATGACGTCGTCGCTATCGATAAACTCCCGATGGAGCTTTTGGGCCAACAGCCGGCCCATCGTCGTTTTGCCGCTGCCCGGCATTCCGACGAACACCACGCTTCTAAGCTGGCGCTCCAGATTGCCCAGAATCTGCTCGGTGCGCGCATCCGGGATGCTCTTTTGCAAAAAGACCTCGCAGGCCGCCTTTGCCTGGGCCACGAGCATGGGCAAGCCGTTGGTATGCGGGATGCCCAGCGCCTCTGCCTCCAGCAGCAGCGCGGTTTTGAGCGGATTATAGACCACATCCACCACGCCGCCGAGATCTGGAAACTGCGCCAAAGAGAGTGGCGCCTGGCCGTTGTGCGGGAACATGCCCACGGGCGTGGTGTTGATGATGACCTGGGCATCCGCATGGCGGGAGAGATTCTGGTAGTTGTGCTCGCCCGAGCGGGAGATGACGAAAATCTCCCGGGCGCCCAAATCCTCTGCCACGGCATGAGCAGTTTTGGAGGTGCCTCCGCTGCCCAGGATGAGCACCTTTTTGCCCGAAAGGCCGATGCCCGCCCGGGCGATGGCGTATTTCAGGCCGGCGTAATCCGTGTTGTCGCCAAAGAGCTTGCCGCCCCGGTTGGCGATGGTGTTCACCGCCCCAATGCGCCGGGCAATGGGCGAGAGCTCATCCAGATAGGGGATGACGGCCTTTTTATATGGAATCGTGACATTCAGGCCGCAAAACCGCTTTTCCCGCAAAAAGCCATCCAGCTGCTCGGGCGGCAGGGAGAGGAGCTGATAGTCGTAATCCGCCAGCTGCGCGTGTATTTGAGGGGAAAAGCTGTGCGAAAGTTTTTCCCCGAGAAGCCCATATTCTGCCATGTTAGAAAGTCTCCGCATAGCAGCCCAGGAAGGAGAACTGCTCCAGCGTTCCCTCCAGCTCGGCCAGCAGCTTTAGAAGCTCGGCCGAATGCGCCGAAACGCTGGCATCGAAATAGAACATGAACTCGAAATCCTTGCCGGGGATG
>JAHZHM010000281.1:2836-3103 GCA_019420265.1 Clostridiales bacterium | reverse complement strand
GGCTCGCCGCCAAAGAATTTTTCCATCAGCGCTTCATCGCTGCTGGCGGCATTTTCAATGAGCCCTTCGCGCAGTTCCTCGGCCTCCAGCTGCAAATCCTCCGGAATGGCCACAGCCTTCGCCGCTTTCTCTGCGTATTCATAGGCCGCATTTTCCACAATATCGATATACCCCACGACATTTTGGCCCTTGAGCAGCGGAATTTGCAGCGGCGTAACCGCGGCGCCGAATTTCTGCCTCAGCTCGCCCACCACTTTATCATAATCC
>JAHZHM010000281.1:0-2774 GCA_019420265.1 Clostridiales bacterium | reverse complement strand
GTTCGCGATCCATCTGGTTGACCAGTACAGCCATGGGTTTGCCTGCATTTTTGCAGAACTCATACGCCTTTTCCGCGCCTACACCCACGCCGGAAAAGCCGTTTACGACGATCAGCGCACTATCTGCGAGATAATATGCTTGGGTCGTCTCCCCAACGAAATCAAAGAAACCAGGAGCATCGATAAAGTTCAGCTTGACATCCCGCCACTCGACGGGCGCCATCGCTGCCGTAAGAGAAATCTGGCGGCGCGCTTCTTCGGGATCGTAGTCCGTGGTGGTATTTCCGTCTTCCACCCGCCCGCGGCGCTCGATCAGGCCGGCGTTTGCCAAAAAGGCTTCGGCAAGCGTCGTCTTGCCATCGCCACCGTGCCCGACGATGGCGATATTTTTGATATGTGCGGCATCGTAAACCTTCATCCTGTTCCTCCTGATTTTCATATATTGCAATCCGCAATGCGGAATGAAAAATCCATATGTCAAAAGTATGGGAAAGCCTGCTTCTTTCATACCCGAAAAAAGCGCATGCCCAAATTTCTTTTTTAAGAGATATACTTTCTAAAAAACGGATTTAGAAACTAATTAGCCATTCTATCCCAAACTTCCTGCTAAATTACAAACTATTTTTTTAAAAGTTCTGGAATCGCCCCCCGCTTTATGAGATAATAGAGCATATTGATGGCTGACCCGCCCATTTCGGGCACGATTTCGCAAAGAGCCAGGCAGATATGCAGTTTGGAGGAACTATGATTTACACCGTCTATCTGAACCCGACGATTGATAAAACCGTCTACCTCGATCATCTTGAAGTTGGCGGAACAAACCGCCCGGATACCGTCTTGACGCAAGGGGGCGGAAAAGCGCTGAACCTGGCGATTGTCGCCAGCCGCCTCGGAGCAGAAGCTGCCGTCTGCGGTTTCCTGTGCCAGGAAGGCTGCGAGCAGATTCGCTCCGCATTGCTTGGCCTGCCTTGTTATTTCACAGAGCTGCCTGGCCATCCCAGAACCAACACCAAAATTTATGAACGCGATGCGGCGCGCGTAACCGAGCTCAATGAATCCGGCCCGTTGTTTGCCCTGGAGGCCTACGAAGCCTTTGAGCAGGATCTGCTTTCCCGCTTAAGCAGCGAAGATCTCGTGGTGCTGACGGGCTCGCTCCCCAGGGGGTGCGCGCCGGAATATTACGGACAGCTGATCCGAAAGCTGCCCTGCCCCGCGGCGCTGGATGCCTCCGGCGCGGCTTTGCTGCCCGGCGTTGCAGCAAAGCCCATGGTGATCAAGCCCAACACAGACGAGCTGACCCAGCTTACAGGCAAAACCTTCCATAACACACAGAATATTCTTGCCGCCTGCCGGCAGATTATCGAGGGTGGCGTCTCAATCTGTGCCGTCTCGATGGGAAAAGAAGGCGCGCTGATCACCGATGGGAATAAGGCATTTTTTGCCGGCAGCGTCGTGGAGAATCCCGATTCTACCGTCGGTGCCGGGGATTCCATGCTGGCTGGCATTTTGAGCGTTGTAACCCGCGGCGGGGCGATTGACGAAGCCTTGCGCATGGGCAGTGCAGCGGCCGCTGCCACCATCTCCCTGCCTGGCACGAATCTGGCAACTCCAAAGCTCATCCAGGAGTTCCTCGCAAAAGTAACGACAACAGAATTGGAGTTTTAGACATATGTGGAAAGTAAGCATCCCCGCAAGCAGCGGCAATATTGGCGTCGGGTTCGACTGCGCAGGCCTGGCCATCGCGCTATATAATGCGATCGATTTTGAGGAACGCGAATCCGGCCTGGTTATCGAGCAGAGCGTGCCCGCGCCCTATATCCCCTGCAATGAGAAAAATATGATTTTTCAGGCGGCAAAATACGCGGCCGATAAGCTCGGCAAAAAACTGCCAGGGCTATATTTGAAGCAGTATAACGGGATTCCCCATACCAGAGGCATGGGCAGTTCTGCGGCCTGCAGCGTGGGCGGCATTCTCATTGCCGATACTGTCCTTGGATCTAAGCTCTCCAAGGATGAGGTTCTGGAAATTGCGACTGAGCTGGAAGGGCATCCGGATAATGCCGCTCCCGCCATCTTTGGCGGCGCATGCGTCAGCGCCAAGCATTCCGGCAAAATTCTGACGCGCCCCATCCCCATTCACGAGGATTTGGCGCTTTGCCTGGCCATCCCTTCTTTCACGCTTTCCACCAAAAAAGCCCGAGGCGTTTTGCCCAGCCAGATTTCCGTGGCAGATGCTATTTCCAATATCTCGGGCATGGGGCTTTTGATTTCCGCCTTTTATTCCGGGGATTATTCTTCCCTGCGCGTTGCGCTGAATGATCGACTGCATCAGCCCTACCGCAAAAATCTCATCGCTCATTTTGACGATGTCATCCAGGCTTTTTACGACAGCGGCGCATACGGCGCGTGTCTTTCGGGCGCAGGGCCCACCATTCTTGCCTTCGTCGATAAAGCAGATGAACAGCTTGCAGCGCGCGTCGCTCAGAAAACCAAGGCCTTTTCCGGAAACTGGAATATCCTTTCCAGTGATTTTGATCGCAGAGGGGCTTTTGTCGAAAAATTATTCTAGTGCATAGTTCAAATAGAGTCAGCGTGAAGGAATGCGCTGGCTCTATTTTTTCTTTCTTCCAAATGCGTACTCATTGTTTTGCCTCTCCTCTCGCTTTGCCGTTGATATCCAAATTTTTCAGCAAGGAGACAGATTTCGCTTGCTTTTTCTCACGAATAGTGTAGTATAGAATAGAGAGATAGTGGGAGGAAAAACATGTTTGATT
>JAHZHM010000280.1:3177-5059 GCA_019420265.1 Clostridiales bacterium | reverse complement strand
ATCGGCCAGCAGGGTGGGCGCGGTTTTCTTTTTGGGGCGCTTGGCCTTGCCCCGGGCTTTTGCGCCGAAAATATCCATCTCCGAGAAGAACACCTGCCGAGCGCCGATCTCCATGCCCTCTTCCACCGTCAGCGGGACGCAGGTGATCTTCCCCCCGGCCTCAGAGGCCACAGGCGCCAGCACGCCCAGCTCTGCCAGGCCCTCCGAGAGTTTGGCCGCCCGGCCGCCTGCCATCAGATAGACCTGCCAGCCGGCTTCTGCCCGCGCCTGGACTGCCTCGGCCAGCCGCTCCAGGCTGCCGCCAAAGCCAACCGTGCTGCGCATGGAAAAATCCAGCGTCTGCGCGGCCAGCAGCTTGTTTTGGCGGACATCCTCCAGATCCAGGCAAAGGGCGCGGTTCTGCTCCAAAAAATCCGCGGCATCCATCCAAGCCTGCGCTTCACAGCCAAAGGCCCCGCCATCCACCATGATCTCCCCGAGCATGGCGGCGCGGCTCTCCATGCGCTTTTTCTGCTCTTCTAAGATGCGCACGCTGCCATCAAAGAGCAGCAGCGGGTTTTGCGCGTATTCCAAAATGCTGCTCTTTTGGGGCAGGACTCCGGCATACGCCTCGATATTGGCAAAGGTGCCCCGCTCGGAAAGCTCGAACAGATAGCGGGCGCGAAAACTTTCCGTGCCCTCGCCGCCGTGCGCCGAGAGATATTGCTCCAGCGCTTGCCGCGCCTCTCCCGCCAGGCAGAATTCCGCCGCCGGGGGGATGCAGATTTGCGCTTCCCCGGCGCCGAACGAGCGCTGGGAATCCGTATCGAAGGGGCGGATGCTCTCGATTTCGTCGTCGAAAAAGGTGATGCGGTAGGGCGCCTGGGCATCCGGCGGGAAAACCTCCATAATTTCGCCGCGGCCTGAGACCTGCCCCGGCCCTTCCACCATGGCGCAGCCCTCATAACCCAGGGCGACCAGCGCCTCGGCCAGCTTTTCCGGCGGGAAAATCTCTCCCGGAGCCAAGCGCAGAAACCGGCCGTAGAACTCGGCTGCCGGGCGCATGGAAAAGAGCAGGCTATCCATGGACAAAAAGACCACGCTGCCCCCCTTTTGCAGCTGGCAAAGGGCGCGGATGCGCTCACCGGTCAATTCCTCGCCCCGGGTTTCCACCGGCCGCAGCTCGGTTTGCGGGGCGGGCAGCAGGATTTTATTGCCGTAGAGATATTCCGAGAAGCGCTGGCGGGCTTCATATTCCGTGGCGCAGACAAAGAGCACATCCCGCTCGCCCGAGATGCTTTTGGCCAGGTGCTGTTTTGCCCCGGCGGCCACTCTCGCCAAGGAGCAGGGCAGGCCGCCCTGGGCGATGGCTTGTTTTAGCTCTGCCGTCTGGGGCAGTTTTTCTATGGTTTCCAGCAAAAGATTCATATGGCGCTCCTCCCTCCATTTCTTTTGGGCACACGAAGCCCTGGGCGCCGTGCGCCAGGGCAGACAAAGACGCGCGCAAGGCATCTCCCTGCGCGTTTTCTATACTCGATTGACGAAACGCAGAAACCTTTCATCTCTGCGCGCGGTCAGTTTATCCGTTTTTCAGAGGGCAAATGCTCTCCCGTGCTCTGCGCGGCCAAGGTCAAGGGCCATGGGTGAACATGGGGGCAAAGCCCCCATACCCCCTTTGATTTGGGGCAATGCCGGAGCAATGCCAAGTTAGAAGGCCAAGGGCTTTAGTGGCCATGGGGCTCCGCCCCATACCCCGATACGAAAGGGCAAAGGGGGGCATGGTGAACGGCACAGCCTAGGGCACCGCCCTGGGGCGCGCTCGATTGGCAGGCGGCAAAAGTTTTTCGCTCTGCCCGCCATGCAGGATTACCACACATCCTCGATTGCCGGAAATGAGAAACCT
>JAHZHM010000280.1:0-3167 GCA_019420265.1 Clostridiales bacterium | reverse complement strand
TCAGCTCTGCACGCGATTTTCTATCCTCGATTGACAGAACGCAGAAATTTTTTAATTCTGCGCGCGGTCAGTTTATCCGCTTTTCAGAAGGCAAATGCTCTCCCATGCTCTGCGCGCCGCTCTCTATCCACGCTTTTCTATAAAAAGGGGTATGGGGCTTTGCCCCATGTTCACCCAGGCCCTTGCCCTTCTCTTTTTTTGCGAGTGAGAGCATGATACCACGCAGCCGGCAAAAAGACAAGTGCCTAGTGCGCCTTAGAGCTATATTTCTGCTGGGCGGCCGCCAGCCCTTCGCGCACCAGCAGAACCGCCGCCTGCGCCGCATCCTCTGCCATCTGGGCATAGACGGCCTGCTCCTGCCGAGAGAGCTTATGCAGGACATAATCCATCAGCCGGATGCCCTGGGGCGCGCCGATGCCCATGCGGATGCGCGGAAAATTCTGCGTATCCAGCCGGGCGATGATGCTCTTCATGCCGTTATGGCTGCCCGCGCTGCCCTCGGCACGGATGCGCAGCTTGCCCAGGGGCAAATCCTTGTCGTCGTAGCAAACGGCGATGTGCTCGCTCGGAATTTTATAGTAATCCGCCAGCGGCGCGATGCAGTCCCCCGAGAGGTTCATGAAAGTCTGCGGTTTGACCAGCAACACCTTTTCCGCTCCGATGCGCGCCTCGGCCACTTTGCCGTTTCCCTTTTTGGCAAACCGCGCGCCCAGGGCGTCTGCCAGGGCATCCAGCGCCATAAAGCCCGCATTATGCGGCGTTTTGCGATATTTCAGGCCGGGGTTTCCCAGGCCGGCGATGAGATACATTGCTTCTCCTCATTTCTCTTGCGTAGCAGTTTGCCGGCGTCACAGCGCGGCTTCGTATCCATATTCCCGGAGGACAAAGCCCTCCTCTATTTGTTCCTGATAGACGCCGCGGGCTCTGTGAAAGCCGTTTTTTTCATAGAGGCAGATGGCCGGGCGGTTGCAATCCACCACAAAGAGCCGCAGGTACCCCGCGCCCTTCGCTTTGGCCTGCTCCCTCGCTTTGGCAAGCAGCAGGCTGGCCAGCCCTTTTCCAGCATAGCGCGGGCGCACGCCCAGCCGATCCAGATACACCGCCCGGGCATCGCTCTGTTCCCAGCCCACATGCCGCGCTCCGGCATTTTGGGCGCACAGGGCAAACGCCCCGGCGATTTCTCCCTGCTCTGCCAAGAGATACAGCCCGCCGCGGCGGATATCCTCCTGGAAACAGGCGAAGGGATAGACTTCATCCCAGATATTCAGCTGGTTTTCGCGCATGTTTTGCACAATCTCCCGGTATGCGGATGTGATTTGCGGCAGATCCGCCCAGGCCGCCGGCCTAAATTCCATGGCCTACTTATACCTTCCCTTGGCCCAGCCGGGTTTGATGACCTCCCGCGCCCGGGCGATGCAGAGGGCGTCTGCCGGGATGTCTTTGGTGACGGTGGCCCCGGCGGCGATATACGCCCCTTCGCCCACGTTCACCGGGGAGACGAGGTTGGTGTTGCAGCCGATGAAGGCGCGGTCGCCCACTTTGGTCTTAAACTTCTGCTTGCCGTTGTAGTTGACGAACACCACGCCGCAGCCGATGTTGATCTCCTCTCCCAGCTCGGCGTCGCCCACATATGTCAGGTGCGAAATCTTGGTGCCGTTGCCCACCAGGGCGTTTTTCAGCTCCACGAAATCCCCCACCCGGCAGCCATCGCCGATGACTGTGCCCGGCCGCAGATAGGCATACGGGCCGACTTTGCTCTGCCGGCCCACCACCGCGCCTTGCAGGACCGAGTTTTCCACCGTGGCGCCGTCTGCCACTGTGCTATCCACAAGCCGGCTGCCCTGATAGAGCGTGCACCCGCTGCCAATGCGGCAGGCGCCTTCCAGGATGACGCCCGGGTAGATGACGGTATCCCGGCCGATTTCACTCTCCGGGCTGAGATACGTCTGGGCGGGGTCGATGAGCGTGACGCCGGCGCGCATATGCGCCTCGTTGATGCGCCGGCGCATGAGGGCCTCGGCCTCGGCCAGCTGGACGCGGTCGTTCACGCCCATGCACTCGGTCAGATCCGCCACCGGCTGCCCGCCGACTTTTTTGCCCGCGTCGTGCAGGATTTTCACGCAGTCCGTCAGGTAATATTCTCCCTGGGCGTTGGCCGGCTGTAGTTTGCCCAGGGCAAAGAGCAGGTCTGCCGTGCGGAAACAGTAGACAGAGACGTTGACCTCGCAGATGGAGCGCTGGAAATCCGTCGCGTCCTTTTCCTCCACGATGCCCACCACACTGCCAATCTCATCGCGCAGGATGCGCCCATAGCCCTTGGGGTTTTGGACGTAGCCCGTGAGCATCATGCAGGAAAAATCCCCGCCCCGGGCCGAGGCCAGCAGGCTTTTGATCGACTCTCCCCGAATCAGCGGCATATCCCCGGCCAAAATTACGGTATATTCGCTGCCCGCAAGCTGCTCCCGGGCGGCCATCACGGCATGCCCAGAGCCCAGGCGCTGCTCCTGGACGGCATAATCACAGCCCTCGCCCAGCGCCTGCCGGACGGCATCGCCCCCGCTGCCAATGACCACCACCGGGCGGCCGCAGACCGCTCCGGCCGCCTCTGCGACCCATGCCGCCAGGCTTTTTCCTGCGCAGCGATGCAGAACTTTGGGCGTCTGCGACTTCATCCGTGTTCCCTCGCCTGCCGCTAAAATGACTACTTTGCTCTCCATGCGTTTTCTTTCCTTCCTGATCTATCCCGCGCCAACCGCGCGCTTTTTTGTGAGGGCTTAGGCCCCCCGTCTTTTTGTGGGAGAATGGCAAACTCCCACGGGCGGACATTGCCCCGCCTCTTCTCGCGCTTCAATAAGGGGCCTTGCCCCATCATTTATGCACGTTTGGGGCAAAGCGCCCCGAGGGTTTCAGTGGGAGTGTTTTTCTCCCACTGAAAGACTTTAGATGCTGCGCGCCGCCCGAGAGGCGAGCTGCATCTCGTGCTTCAATAAGGGGCGCAGCCCCGTCATTTAGGCACGTTTGGGGCAAAGCGCCCCGAGGATTTCAGTGGAGAGTGATTTTCTCCCGCTGAAAGACTTTAGATGCCGCTCGGCCTGAGAGACGAGCTGCATCTCGCGCTTCAATAAGGGGCTTTGCCCCGTCATTCATGCACGTTTGGGGCAAAGCGC
>JAHZHM010000028.1 GCA_019420265.1 Clostridiales bacterium | reverse complement strand
CAGGCCAGCGCCGCATAGCTGGCGATATCGTTGGGCTCGCGCAAAAAGCCGTGGCCGGTGGAAAAACCGCCGTGGAAGAGCTTTAAAAGGTCGATTTGGCAGCAGGTGGTCGTCAGGGTATAGAAATCCATATCGTGGATATGGATATCCCCTTCCCGGTGCGCCCGGGACTGCTCCTCGCTCAGAATATATTTCTGGTAATAGTCCTTGGCGCCCTCCGAGCCGTATTGCAGCATGGTGCCCATGGCGGTATTGCCATCGACATTGGCGTTATCCCGCTTGCGGTCGCTGTCGGCGGCATCGGCGAAGGTCAGCTCGTCGTAGGTGCGCATCAGGTGCGTATTCATCTCCCGGGCGCGGGTGCGCTGGGCGCGGTACAGGATATAGCGCTTGGCGATGAGGGCATAGCCATTCTCCATCAGCACCTGCTCCACCACATCCTGGATATCCTCGACGCCAGGGTCTCTATCGATAAATTTCTCGGTCAGCTTCTCCTCGGCCAGCTCGGCCAGGCGCTGCGCCTGCCCGGCATTCTTTCTGCCGCCCGCTTCCATTGCCTTTTCAATGGCAACCTCGATTTTGCTTCTGTCATAAGCAACTGCTCGGCCATCCCGTTTGATAATCGTCGCAAACATATTCCTTCGCCCTTTCCAATCCTGAATTTCATTTGTGCTATATATTACTTTTTCGTAAAAATAGTACACAAGATATTGTGTACTATTGGTTGTGCTCTTCCATTATATCGCCATGGGTGGTGGGTGTCAATATTTCTTTTAGGGGGCAGAAGCGCCCTGTTTTCCCGAATTTCGCGATAGCCATGGGCTTATCCGCATTTTATGAATTTTCTGCATAGCAAAAATTTTTTGATGGAAATTTTTGGGATTTATAAAAGGGCAGGGGCCGCTCTTAGCCATGGGGGCCAAGGTCAAGGGCTATGGTGAACATGAAGCAAAGCCCCATACCCCTTCACTATTATCATGGGGTAGTGCGGGAAGAAAGGCTCCCACATTTCCGGTATTCGGGCGCAGAAGGGCAAGGGCCATGGGTGAACATGGGGGCAAGCCCCATACCCCATTTACTATTATCATGGGGTAGTGCGGGGAGAAAGCGCGTGCGGTGGGCACAAAACGGATAGAAAGCAGGCCCGGCAGGCAGAGACGATGCGAGCATGTGCCCTCTGACAAAATGACTTTCAACGGCGCGTGCGGGACTGTCAGATTTCACCGCCCCATCATTCGGGTATGGGCGCGCAAATGCCTAGTTTTTATCGTCTGTTCGCCCGGCCAGATAATCCAGGCTGACACCGTAATACTCCGCCAGGCGAATGGCAATGCTGAACGGAACATCCCGCATACCGCGCTCATAACGGCCATATGTAATGAGGTTCATGCCAAGCTGCTCCGCGAGCTGCCGCTGACTTAAATCCGCATCTTCTCTTAAATCTTTGATTCTCCGATAATACATTTTTCTTTTCCTTTACACATGGTTTTTTATTGACATCATATACCAAATGGTGTTAAATTAAGAAAAATGATGCCAAACGGTATCAGAAATATGTGAAAGGGAAAACCATGTTTCAGATTGACAAAAAAGCATATGGGCCGAGTAGCCCGCGGACGATTCGGTTTCCGGATGAGTTTTTGGAGCACCTTTGCTATTTAGCGCAGGAGAACGGAATTTCGTTCAACCGATTTGTCATTGAGTGCTGCAAATATGCGGTGGATCATATAGAAGGAAGAGAAGAGAGAGATGACAAAACCAGCGGGGGCTCCGCTGGTTTTTGATTGTAAGATTATTCCAGTTTTGTATGGAGTTGACTTTTGCTATCGCTGTATGCGACACCGATAGTCATTTTCCTAGAGGGCAAATGCTGGCACAGTATGTGCCCACCGCACGACCTTTCTCCCCGCACTCCCCCATTTCCATATCCCAGTAAAGGGGGTATGGGGGCCCTGCCCCCATGATTAAGAATGGCCCTTGACCTTATCGCCCCTCTCCCTAGAGCAGCCGCAAATCCTCGCCTGAAAAGCGGATGACCATGCTCTGCTGGCGAGAGAGCAAACGGGAGGAAACGCGCTCGGTGTAGCGCTCCCTGAGCTGCTCGGGCGTGTAGTTCGTGGCCATAAACGTGTGCAGACCGGCCCGCGCCCGGGCGCAGAGTAAATCGAAAAAGTATTCCCGGGTGACGTTCTGCGTCATGGGCTCGCTGCCCAGGTCGTCTATCACCAAAACCTTGGCCTCGTAGACGGGCGGGAGCAGTGCGCTCTCCCCCAGCCTATCCCGGTGAAACAGCTCGAACAGCGCATACGAGCCCAGATAGCAAATATCCCGCTGCTGTGCATACAGCTGCTTGCAGATGCAGGCGAGCAGATAGCTCTTGCCCAGGCCGGGCTTGCCCATAAACAATAGCTGCCGCTGCTGGTTTTCCGGAAAAGCCTGGCAATAGCCCTCTGCAAACGAGCGGATGGCCAGCATCCGGCTGCGCTGGCTGGCCTGGCCGCCCGGCTGAGTATCCGGGAAAACGGCCTCGTCAAACGCCGCAAAACTGCCCTCCAGCGCGGCGATGCTCTGCCCGCCCAACACCTTCTCATACAGCTGTTCGCGCAGGCAGGGGCAAAACTGCTTGCGGTTTCCCTGCTGAATATAGCCGGTATCCTGGCAAAGCGGGCACTGCACTTCGAGGCGCGGCAGTTCGATGCCGTGCGCACAGATGTATTCGGTCTTTTCCGCCTCCAGCTGCTGCATGCGCTGGGCGAAATCCTCCAGGGCGGCCTGCTTTTCCTGCGGTTTTTTCATGACGGCCAATAGCTGCGCCAAAATCAGCTCCTGCCGCCGCTCCTGCAGTGCGCCCAGCGCCGGGTGCGCCAAATACAGCGCCTGCTCCTGCTCGGCCAGGCGTTTTTCCGCGGCGCCGCGCCGCCTGTCGTATTGTGCTAAAAGCTCCTGCAACGTCATTGCGTATTCCCTTCCGTCTCCTTCTGAGCACGCAGAATCTCATCGATGGGGTCGTAGACCTTGGCATCCAGCTCGCCCGGGGCATATGCGCGCTCATCGATGGCGGGCGCGCCCGCCTTTTTGCCGTATCCCGCCCGGAACTGCTCGTTCTGCTCCTTTGCGGCTTGCAGGCTCATGGCCCCGGCCTGCTTCCAGCGGGATAAGATGGCATCCATAGCCTTGAGGGGCGAAGCCGCGCCATAGGCACAGGACGCCGCAAACGCGATGACATCCTCGCCAAAGCCATAATCCAAAAACTTCTGATAGAGCGCCTCATCCGCCCGGGTGATGCGCTTTTTGACGCCCGCCGCCGCGTGCATGGCCGCAATTTTCTGCTGCCGCTGCTCCTGCTCGGCCAGGGCGGCCGCTATCTCATCCCGATGCAGCAGACCCTTTTTCTGCCAATCCTGCAAAATTTTTCCGGCGGCATCCAGGCTGGCTTTTCCTGCGCGCACGGCCTGGCCGCAGGCCATCAGCATCTCCTCCTGGCCGTAGCCCATTTCCAAAAACTGGCGGTAGGCTTTGCGGTGCGCCGGAGCGACAGCCAGGCTGGGGGCAGAGACTGCCCGCAGCAGCGCCTTAATCTGCTCGTCTTCCGCTTCGTGGTCTGCGAAATAGCTGCGCACGCCCGAAGCCGTCTGCACGCCCTCCTGCCGCAGGTTTTTCAAAATGCCATCCAGGTATTTCATGCTGGGATACCGGGCGCTGGTGGTGGCGGCTGTGGCGGCTTTGATGGCCGCAAAGGAAAAGCCCCACTCCCGCTCCCATTTCTCATAGAGCTCCTGCTCGCTATCCGTGGGCAGGCGGTTAATCTTGAGCAGCCGGAGCACTTCTCTGGCGCCGCCGGCCGTCTCGGCCAGGGCGGCCATGTGCATTTGGGCGTGCTCGATGGTATCGATGCCCTCCTTGGCCCAGGCTTTGGCCACCTGCCGGATATAGCTCATGGGCACGCGGTTGCCCTTCTGGTTGGTATTGATGCAGTATTCCGCCAGCATCAGGATAATCGGCCGGGACAGGCCGTAGACCTCCAAAATCTCGTAGAAGGCTTTGTAATCCGAAAAAGAGAGCGTGCGGTCTGAAAACAGGGCCTGGAGCGTTTCGTTGAACTCCCGGTCGGGATACGGGTCTGCCTCGGGCGCGGGAGGCGCCGCGGCCAGCAGATACTGCACGCGCCCGCCGCCCGCTTCCACGCGCAAAAGGCCGGCCGCTTCCAGCTGCTCCAGCGCTTCCAGCACCTGCGCCCGGGAGAGGCTCAGCTCGCCAGCCATCTGCTCGGGCGCCGCGCTGCCCCGCACCAGGCCGTATAGATAGACGCGAATGCTGGATTCGTTTTTTTGCAGCAGCGTTTCCAGCGCAAAGCGCGGCACGCTGACAACATCCAGCAGGTCTTTACAAAACTCCATATTTTTTCTTCCTTTTATATACCCGAATGGCGGGAATGTAGAAACTGTTATCGCCACACGCGCCGCTGGCGGTCATTCTGCCAGAAAGCACATGCTGGCACATGATGTGCCAAAAGGGCCTGGGTAAACATGGGGGCACAGCCCCCATACCCCAATACAAAACATCTCTCACGATGAAACAGCCCGCATTGCTCCTGCAGAGGGCAATACCACACCCGAATGATGAGGCGGCAAAACCTGTCAGCTCTGCACGCGTTCCTGCGGAAGGCATACCCGATTGCCGGGACGGCGAAACCTGTCAGTTCCGCACACGGTGCTGCACCCGAATGATGGGACAGTGGAATTTGTCAGCCTCGCACGCGCCGCTGGAAATTATTTTGTCAGGAAGCGCATGCTCGCACAGGCTGTGCCGCTCCGCACAAACTCTGTTCCCGCATAAACCTATTTATGATAAATGGGGTATGGGGCTTGGCCCCATGGCCAAGAATAGCCCTTGACCTTGCGCACTCAAATGCCGGAATCGTGCAAATCCTTCTTCCCACGCTACCCCATTTATATATCCAAGTGAGGGGGTATGGGGGCGGTGCCCCCATGTTCACCCATGGCCCTTGCCCTTCGCCTTCCCCGCCTGCCCTATAACTTCCCCAGCAAAAACCTGGAAATGCCGCGGTTGACGGCGGCAGGCTTTTCGAAATGCAGCAGCGCGCCACAGCCGTGCAGCTGCATGGTGTAGGCATTTGGAAGCGCATCGCAAAACATCTGAATATCCTCTGGGCTGGAGGCGTTGTCGTCTGCGCTCGAAAGCACCAGCACCGGGCAGGAGACGGCCGGAAGCACGCTCTCCAAATCCTCCTCCAGATAGTTGAGGGCGCAGAGCCGGGTGCAGATGCGCACGCCGTTGCGCGCAAAAGGCCGGCAGAACTCCTCAATATCCCGCTCTGTCAGCATGGTCTGGTCTAACAGCAGGCGCTTCCAGTATTTCTCGCCCTGAGCCGGGTGCGCCAGCCGGCCGGCATACCAGCCCCCGAGTATCCCGGAAAAGCGCCGGGCGTAGAGGGCATCCGTGTTGGCATAGGCGCCGGGGCTGACAAACACCATGCGCTGCACCCGGCCAGGGTTATAATAGCAAAAATCCGCGGCATAGCCCGCCGCCTGGCCATAGGCCACGATATACACCTGCCCCACGCCGATGCGGTGCAAAAACGCCTCCAGCGCCACGGAAAAATCCTCGATGACATAATCCATCTCGGGGCAGCCCGAATAGCCGTGGCCGGGGAGATCCGGCAAAATCACATGAAAATGCCGCGCCAGCGCCTCGAAGTTGTGCGCATAAAAATAGGCAGACTGCCCCGCGCCGTGCAGCAACAAAAGCGTGCGCCGGTGCTCCTGCCCCGCCTCGAAATAGTGCAGCTTGGTGCGCACCCGCTGGGTGCGCGTCTCCTTTTTACTTACCTGCACTTCTGTCTCAAAGCTGATATCGGCGTATTTCCCCACGCCCCGATGGTTGGTAAACCTGGTCTGCGGCTTGACATTCATGGCACAGCTCTCCCGCTCGGAATGATTTTGTCGTCCAAAAAAGAATTTTGTCGGTATTCCCTTTTATCTTACTATTCTCCGGCGTTTTTCGCAAGCCCTCTGGCCTGGGCCAGCAGGCGGGCGGGGGTGTTTTGCTCGGGGCCCGCCGCGCACAGCTCCAGAAGCTGGCGCAAAACCCGGCCAATCTGCGGGCCGCGCAGACCCAGCGCCTGTAAATCTCTTCCAGAAATTGCCAAGTCCGCCGTGGACATGGGGATGCCCTCGGCCTTCATGCGCGATGCGACTTCCCGAAAATATTCGGCCATGAGAATGGGCGGCTGCGCCTTGCCCGTGCCCATCGCGTCCGCCTCCCGAAGGTCTGCCAGGCGGTAGAAAGCCTCGTAGCCCATGCGCTGCACCTGCCTGCGCACGCGCACTTCCCGGGTTTTGCCATCCAAATCGAACATGTGCGCCGCCACCAGAATGCGCACCTGCCCGGCAATTTTATGCGAAAAGCCCAGCGCCTTGAGCCGCTCCTCGGCCATGGGCGCGCCGATGGCATCGTGCCCGTGCATATTGCCCTGCTCCAGCCAGGCTTTGGGCTTGCCGATATCGTGCAGCAGTGCGGCCAGCCGGGTAACCAGGTCGGGCGGGGCGGCTGCGCAGGAGCAGATGCTGTGCATGAGCACGCTGTATTTATGATACTGGCATTTGCCCATCTCATCCGCCCGGGCGAACTCCGGGATGAGCAGCTGCAGCAGCCCCAGCGCCTTTAGATAGAGCAGGCCTCTTTTTTGGGGCGGCACACGCTGGGGGATGTCGTAGGCCGTATCCGAGAGCAGAATTTTGGCCAGTTCGGGCGCGATGCGCTCCCGGGGCAGGGCGGCAATCTGGTGGACATACCGGCGCGCCTGTAAAAACAGTTGTTTTTGGATGGTAAAGCCCAGTTGACAGGCAAAGCGCACCATGCGCAGCAGCCGCAGGGCGTCATCGCGGATCATTTCCTCTGCCTTTGGCTGGGCAGAGCGCAGCCGGCGGGTTTGCAAATCCGCAAGGCCGCGGCCGGTCGGGTCCAGCACGGCGTCTGCGGCGATATCGTAGTAGAGGGCATTGACCGAGAAATCCCGGCGCAGGGCATCCTGCTCCAGGCTGGCCCCAAGCTGGACGATTTCTGGCGCATGGCCGCCGCCCGGGGCATAGCTTTCCCGGCGAAAGGCGGTATGCTCGATGCGTTCCCCGGCCAGGTATAGCTCCACCGTGCCCAAGACCTGGTGCACCACTGCCGCCTGGACGCCCATGCGCGCCGCTGCGGCCAGCACCTGCTCTGGGAGCGCGGCCGAGGCGATATCCACATCCGCCGCTGGCAGCCCCAGCAGGCCGTTTCGGACGCACCCGCCCACCAGGTACACGGGCGTACCCAGCTCCCGCGCCAGGGTGCAGAGCTGTTCGCGCAATTCTTTTTTGAGTGTGATTTGCTCCATATCGTTGGTTTCCTGTTCTAAGGTCGGTTTGAGGGAAGGGGCAAGGGCGAAGGGCAAGGGCTTTTCTTAACCATGGGGCACAGCCCCATACCCCATTACTATGTTATAGGATGGATAGTGCGGGAAGAGGGGCTCGCACATCTCCGGCATTTAGGTATAAAAGGTCAAGGGCCTTTCTTAACCATGGGGCAAAGCCCCATACCCCATCACTATGTTATAGGATGGATAGTGCGGGAAGAAAAATTCGCACATCTCCGGCATTTAGGTGCAAAAGGTCAAGGGCCTTTTTTAGCCATGGGGCATAGCCCCATACCCCACTAATTGATGATAACAGGTTTGTACGGGAAGAAAATTTGTGCGTGGCGGCACAGACTGTGCCAGCATACGCTGACTGACAAGCTGATTGCCAGCGGCGCGTGCGGAACTGACAGGTTTCGCCACCCATCATTCGGGTGCAGCGGTGCACATTAGGCAAGCACGCAAGGTGCGAACAGCTATTCTCTGGCAAAAGGGTTGGCGGCGCGGAAAGAATCAACAAATTTTGCCGCCCCATCCTTTGAATGCGGCTTCAAGTGCGGTTGGCACAGGCTATGCCAGCATGTACTCTTTGGCAAACCGATTTTCAACACCGCGTGCGGGGTTGACAGCTTCTGCCATTTCGCCATTCGAGTGCGCTCTCCGCAGGAGGTGCTGCGTACGGCACACGGAGCCAATGTGTGCGATTGACAGAGCCTGTGCCAGCATGCTCCTTCTGGCTAGCTGGCTATCAATATCGCGTGCGTAACTGATAGGTTTTACTGCCCTATCATTCGGGTGTGGTATACCCTCCGCAGGAACAATGCAGTCTGCCTCATCGTGAGAGCGATGTTTTGTATTGGGGGTATGGGGGCTGTGCCCCCATGTTCACCCGGGCCCTTTTGGCACGTCATGTGCGAGCATGCGCTCTCTGACAAACCGCTCTTCAGCGGCGCGTACAGAACTGACAGATTCTGCCGTTCAATCATTCGGGTGCGCCCTCCGCAGGAGTTCGGGTATGCCAAAAGGACAAGTGAAAACTTTTTTGAATAAGTCCTCTACACAATGTAGGAAATTTGCGCGGCCAAAAGCCTTTGACCTTTTCCCTTGAACTTTGCCCGATTGCCTTTTTCCCTTGCTCTTAAAAATAGACGGCACATACAGCAGGAAAGCGCCTGCCTCTGCCAACTCTCCCTTTTCCCAAGTACGGGGGTATGGGGGCACGGCTCCCATGTTCACCCTAGCCCTTTTGGCAGAGCATGAAAGCGGTTTTGCCGCCCCATCAATCGGGCATCGAGCCCAGCCACTGGGCGCGGTAGACATATTCCGCAGGGCCCTGCATGAAGACGGCCGAGGGCGTCAGCTCAATCAGCAGCTCCCCCGGCGCAGGGCAAATGCGCACCCGCCGCCCGGTCAGCCCCAGCTTATGCAGCACAGCCGCCGCCGCGCAGGCACCCGTCCCGCAGGCCAGCGTCGGCCCGGCGCCGCGCTCGTATGTGCGGATGATGGCCGTATCCTCCCCCGCCAGCTGCACAAAGTTGACATTGATGCGCTCGGGGAACAGCGCGGTATTCGCCTCAATCTGCGCGCCAATGCGCATCCATTTGGGGTCCTCCGCCTCCTGCACGAGGATGACCGCGTGCGGCACGCCCATGCGCAGGGAGTAGACCAAAAGCTGCTCGCCCTCCGCCTCCAGCGCATCGCCCCAGCCTGTGCCCCGGGTGGGCACCTTTTCCGGCGCAAACTCGGGCAGCCCCATATCCACTTTGACGCCCACAACCTCGCCCTGCCGCAGAACAAGCTCCGGCTGCATGATGCCGGCCAGCGTCTCGATGCGCATGTGCTCCCCGCGCACCAGCCCTTGGTCGTGCAGAAACCGCGCAAAGCAGCGGATGCCGTTGCCGCACATCTCCGCTTCGCTGCCGTCTGCGTTGAAAAAGTGCATCTTGGCATCGGCCTTCTCGGATGGCTCGGCCAAAATCAGCCCATCTGCTCCGGCCGAAAGACGCCTTTGGCAGAGGGCTTTCGCCAGCGCGGCAGGGCGCGCCACTTGCCCGCTCCAGTTATCGAGGAGGATAAAATCGTTGCCCAGGCCGTGCATTTTGGTAAATTCCAGCGGTTGCTCCATGCTTTGCTCCTTGTCTGTTCCCGGCGCACTTCCCGCCGGTTACAAAATTTTTATTTTCCTATTATAACATATTGTGCCGAAAGTTCGTATTTTTTTCTGAGTTATGGTATAATGAACGCACGGCCTAAGGCGGAAGGGCTTGGGCCCTTCCGAGGCCTGAGCGTCATTGACGGCTACCATCGCCGCACGATGCGCGTCGATGACATGGTATAATGAACGCACGGCCTAAGGCGGAAGGGCCGAGGCCCTTCCGAGGCCTGAGCGTCATTGACGGCTACCATCGCCGCACCACGCGCGTCGATGACATGGTATAATGAACGCACGACCGAAAGCCACAATGGGCCAAAGGTCAAGGACAATGGGTAAACATGGGGGCTTGCCCCCATACCCCCTCACTTATTGTTATGAATGAGATTGTGGGGAAAGATGATTCCGGTAGGCGGAAAATAAAAGAACGCACGCACTCGGAAAAACAGAGTAGCCCGCACGCTATGTGCGAGCATGCGTCCCTTGACAAGCCGACTTTCGGCGGCATATGCAGGATTGGTAGGCTCCATTGCGTTCTCAATCGAGCTCGGCGGGCACATGATGCAAGAGCACGCACTCCCTGACAAAATAGTTTCCAGCATCGTGTGCGGAGCCAGCAAGTTCCACCGCCCCATCAATCGGGTATGCCCTCCGCAGGAGCGGCTGGCAGGGAACGGGAGAGCATGCACTCCCTGACAAAATAGTTTCCGGCATCGCGTGCAGGGCTGACAAGTTCCACCGCCCCGTCAATCGGGTATGCCCTCCGCAGGAGCGGCCAGCACAGAATGTGCGAGCATGCGCCTTCTGACAAAATAGCTTCCGGCATCGCGTGCGGCGATAGCAGGTTCCACATTCCCGTCATTCGGGTGTAGAAAGGTATGATTATGGGCAGAAAGCCAGGTGCAATGAAAATGAGAAGGAGAAAATTCCGCCCCAGAGCCGGGTTTTATATCTCGCTGGCTGCGGCGGGCTTTGCCCTGCTCATTTTTCTCTATCTCGTGCTCTTTACCGGGCTGTTCCGGCCGCCGCAATATTTCTTCCGGCTGGGCGCGGCCGAGGGCGCGCAGATTTCCGCCGCGGATTCCTCCACGCTCTACTCCCTCAAGGGGACGACGCTGTATGCCTCGGATTTGCAGGGCGAAAATAAATGGGCGTATAAATTCTCTTCCGGGCAAATGCAGCTTTGCTCCAGCGAAAAGCTGGTCTGCCTGTATTCCGAACAGACGGCCATGCTCATCAGCGCGGAAAAAACCCCGCTCTTCACGCTCCCGCCCTCAGATTACACAATTTGCGACGTTCAGCTGGGGCAAAGCAGCGTTGCCCTGCTCTGCACGCTGCCCGAGCAAAGCGCGCAGTATCTGCGCATTTTCGATACCACCGGCAAGGAGCTGGACCGCATCGAGCTGCCCGGCTCGCCCGTGCTCAAAATGGGCTTTTACGGCGAGAGCGACAACTTCTGGTATCTGACGCTGGATAGCTCGGGCGTGGAAGTGGTCTCGACGGTTACCATCACCGTGCCTTCCCAGCAGAAGCTCATCGGCATCTACAACATCTATGGCCAGCTCATCAGCGATGTCACCTTCTTCGGCTCGGACCTGTATCTTTCGGATACGACTTCGCTCACCGTCTACAACACCTTCGACCAGGCCAGGCAGAGCGAGACGTTCATCTACGGCACCAAGCTGGCCGACACCTTCGCCACCAAAGACGACCTGATTTTGGCGTATGTGCCCGTCTCCAGCGTGGATAGCAACACGTATACCGTGCGCCTGCTCTCCCGCAAGGGGCTGGATACGCTCATCCAGCTGCCCTCGGGCATCTCCAACTTCGCTTTATCGGGAAAATATATCTACTGCTTCTCGAAGGATACCGTCTATCTGTATGCGCATACCGGCGAGTTTGTCAAATCCATTCCCATCGAATTTGAGCTGACTTCCTTCCGCAAGCTCTGCCCGGGCGCGGTTCTGCTGGGCAGCCCGGAGGGGCTCTATACCATGCCGCTTTCCTAATTTTACGGAGGTTTGCCATGAATATCATCGATTTTGCGGTTCTTTTCATTTTGCTGCTCTATGTGCTCAACGGCCTGCACAAGGGTTTTCTGGCCTCGCTGCTCAACCTGGGCGGCCTCTTTCTCTCCTGGCTGGGCGCGTTTTTATGCTATCCGCTGCTCTCCCGGGCGTTCGCTGGGTCGGATTTCTTCTCCTCTTTCCGCTTCTATATCGAGGGCGCCGAGCGGGTGAACAACTACGAGATGGTCAATGTGCCCGTCAGCAGCCTTTCCAGCGCGGATATCACTTCCATCATGGAAAAAGCCAAGCTCTCCTCGCCCTATCACCGGACGATTCTGCACAACCTGGAGACGCAGGCGTTCGCCAAAGACGGGCTGACCACCGTGGGCGAGTATTTCGACATGACCATCTACTGCGTGATTTTTTACATTCTGGCGTTTCTGCTGATTTTTGTTGTGCTGCGCCTGCTCTTTACGCTGCTGACCAACGCCTACAGCTACAGCCGCGATCTTCCCCAGCTTTCCCGGTTCGATGCGCTTTCGGGCGGCAGCATCGCTTTGCTGCGCGGGTTCTTCTCCATGCATGTGGTCTTTATGGTAATTCCCATGCTGCTCATCCTCATGCCCGTAACCCAGCTGACGGATTTCCTCAACTCCTCGTTTACCACCTCACTGTTCTACTCACACAGCGTCATCCTCCCCTTCCTCATGGGCAGGATATGACGGAGGGTGGAAGGTCAAGGGCTTATTCTTAATCATGGGGGCAAAGGTCAAGGGCCAAAGGTAAACATGGGGGCAAAGCCCCCATACCCCCTTTACTATGAAAATGGGGTAGTGCGGGAAGAAAGTGCGTGCGGTGGGCAGAGAATGCGGGAGTATGTGCCTGTTGGCAAACCGACTGCCAACGCCGCGTGCGGAAATAGCTGATTGCATCACCCCGGCATTCGGGTATGTTCTTTCCGCATACACTGTGTGAGCATGTGCTGACTGGCAGGAGGATTGCCGGCGACGTGTGCAGAAATAACAGATTCTGCCATACCGCCAACCGGGTGCAGAAAAGCCGCTTCCCTCCCTCTCGGATGTGAGGGCGAAACCAAGAGAAACACAAAATTAGGACATGGATGACAATAAAAAAGCCGGCGGATAATCGCCGGTTTTTTATGTCTCCTTTCTTTTACTCTATCACAGGCTTTTAGCCGAAATCATGCCGAATACCTGCGCTTAGTCCATTCTCTTCAAACAGACAAACCAATCGCTCGATGCGCCAAAAACATTCCGGATCTTGCAGCGCATCATCCTGCAAAATCTCCTGTATTCCACACAACAGCCGATAGGCGCGCATTTTTTTGGCACGGCAAATCTCTTCTTCGGATATTGACTCTTCCCAGGGCTTATCCAGCACAATACGGATCAGTTTCTCCTCTTGCCAATTCAATCCGTTTTCCTCCCGTATCTCTTATTTAACGCGATATTTTCGGTACGCATCCTCATCATACCATGTATTGCTAGCTATAAGCAAGCAATACTTTGCTAGTTTTTGGCTAGCATAATGGGTGGGAGGGTGTTTATGGAAAACTACAGTCGGTATTATCAGATCATCGGTCATAATATTGCTTTCTATCGGAAAAAGAAAGGGTTGACGCAGGAAGGCCTGGCGCTAAGGGCGAATATTTCCCGCACACACATCAGTCATCTGGAAGCAGACGGCGTTCACAAAGTGCCCTCGCTGGATATTTTGTTTCGGTTATGCAGTGTTCTTGAAATTGAGCCTTATCAGCTTTTTGTTGAACATTGATTTATGGAAGGAGAATGAGAAAAAACTCAAAAATTTCCATGCCGGAAATCATTTTGTCGGAGAGCACATGCGCGCATATTCTGCGCTTGCCGTGCAAACTGCCTCCTTATGCTGTATGCACTCCACCACATCCCTGGCTCTGCTCCTTTTTGACATCAAGCTTGTTCCTATAATCATGAGATTTTTCTATCATTAAATAAAAGAACCAGTGTAATCGCGAGAATCACACTGGTTCTTTTATTTTTTCATAATAGGGGGCGGGCTTTTTCACACCCGAACTCCTGCGGAGGGCATACGCACCCGATTGCGGGGACGGTGAAACCTACCATTTCCCCACACGATGCCGACAATCGCTTTACCAGTCAGCACATGCTCGCACAGGCTGTGCCCACCACACAGAATTTCTTCCCGCACAACCCCATTTATATGTCCCAGTAATGGGGGTATGGGGGCTTTGCCCCCATGTTTACCTTTGGCCCTTGACCTTCCGCCCCTCAAACCTCCAGCCGCAAACCATCGTAAGCGACGGCGTAGCCCCGGGGCGCGGCCCAGGCCGAAAGCGCGGCGTGGGAAGGGTTGCCCTCGTGCGAAAGGTGCGTCGCTAGCACAACGCCGCCCTCTGCCAATAGATGATGCGCGCGCAGCAGCCGCGCCACCTCGGCAACCTGGTTGGCGTTCATGTGCCCCTGGCCGGGCGTATCCGGGCCGTAGGTGTGATCCAAAATCGCGCAGGAAAGTTTGTGCCCAAAGCTGCGCAGCGCCGCCCAAATGGGCGCATCGAAGAAAAGTGAATCCGTCCCGTATAGAACGGCGGTTTTGCCATCCCAAATGGCATAGAGCAGCGAGCCGCCGGCAGGATCGTGCGCCGAGGGCAGCGGAAGAACGGTATACTGCCCCAGCCTCAGCTCTTTTTCCGGCTCTGCGGCGCGAAAATGTAGGCGCAGCCGGGCCTGCCAGTTTTTGTCTAAAAGCGAAGCCCCCGCCTCTTCCCTGCCCAGGGCGTCGGAAAGCGCCAACGCAGCAGGCCGGGAGGCACAGAGCGTCAGCGGGGCAATTTCGTCATCCGCCGTGGCGTATTCGGCCAGGCGCGTCACCAGATGCCCGGCATCGAAGTGATCCGAATGGGCATGGGTTTGGAGCAGATAGCGGACGCGGGAGAGGTCTTCCCCCAGGCGCAGGGCGCTGGCCGGGGCATCCGGCCCGAGATCCAGCAGCAAATCCGAGTTTATGAGCAGGCTGGAGCGGGCGCGGCAATCCTTGCCGCCGGTTTCCCGCGCGGCCTGGCAGGCGGCGCAGCGGCAGAATGGCAAGGGGCAGGCCGTGGCAGCGGCAGTCCCGAGAAATGTTAGGCGCATAGGCTTTTTCCTCCGGCAAAGTGCGTTACTTTATTCTATGCGCAAAGGCCGGCGCGTGTCAATCAAAAAGGCGGTGGTTGACATGGGGCGGAAGGTTAAGGGCTGTTCTTAAACACGGGGGCAAAATTCCGTTACCGGGCGGTATGGAAAGGGCAAGGGCCATTCTTAATCATGGGGGCGGGGCCCCCATACCCCCATGAAAAAAACAAAATGGGAGAGCATGTGATTTCTGAAAAACCGATTGATGGCATCGCGAGCGGAACTAAAGAATTTTCCTACTCCGCCAGTCGGGTGTGCAAAGGTCAAGGGCCGTTTTTAACACGGGGGCAAAATTCCATTACCGGGCGGTATGGAAAGGGCAAGGGCCATTCTTAATCATGGGGGCAAAGCCCCCATACCCCCTTTACTATGTTATAGCGGGATAGTGCGGGAAGAAAGCGCGTGTGGTAGGCAGAGAATGGGAAAGCATGCGCCCTCTGACGGACTGACTGGC
>JAHZHM010000279.1 GCA_019420265.1 Clostridiales bacterium | reverse complement strand
GCCGTTTACCTGGTATCCCGTTGCTTGGATCGCAGAACGCAAAGCAGCTTCATCAATATCATTCTCCGTGAGGATGATCGTCTCTCCCTTGCTGCGGGAGGAAGTCACTTTTTTGATTGGGAATGTATTGCGGATCGTATCGTTTACATGGCATTCGCACATTCCACACATCATGCCCTCTACTTGCACTGTAATTTTTTGCATAGAAATTCTCCTTTTTTCACAAGAACAACCATCGAGCCAGAGGCAGAAGCTTGCAATGAGCCCGGCAAACGCGGTTGCATATGCTTATTGCCCTCTCTTTTCGGGCTTATCCCAGCGCTACATCCAGCGCCATCATGACCGTAAAGCCTATGGCGAAAAATATCGTTCCGAGATTCGAATGCTCCCCGGCAGATGCTTCTGGGATGAGCTCTTCTACGACCACATAAACCATGGCTCCTGCGGCAAAGCTCAGCAAATAGGGCAGAGCCGGTAGAATTAGCCTGGATGCCCATATCGTCAAAAGAGCCGCCAATGGCTCGACAACGCCGGAAAGGACACCATAGAAAAAGGATTTTCCCTTTTTCATTCCTTCCGAGTGTAGGGGCATGGAGATGATCGCACCTTCGGGGAAGTTTTGAATTGCGATGCCGAGCGAAAGTGCCAATGCTCCGGCGATGGTGATCGTCTCATTTCCGGCCATCCATCCAGCCAGTACAACGCCGACTGCCATGCCCTCGGGGATATTATGAAGCGTAACGGCGAGCACCAACATGGTCGTCCGCTTTAACCGCGCGCGCGGGCCTTCCGGCTGATCGCTGTTTTGGTGCAAATGGGGGATTGTCCGATCCAAAAGCAGGAGAAGCAAAATGCCCAGCCAAAACCCAACTACTGCCGGAATGAAGGCCCATTTCCCCATGCTGGCAGCCTCTTCCATAGCGGGGACGAGCAAGCTCCAGATCGATGCAGCCACCATTACCCCTGCGGCAAAACCGGTTAAAGCCCGCTGAACTGCGGTATGCAGTGCGCGGCGCATGATAAAGACGCAGCCCGCTCCCAAAATGGTCCCTGCAAAGGGAAGAAAAACTCCTTGTATAATTTCTATCTGCATGTTTTGTTACTCCGTTGCTAAATAGTTAGTCTAAACTAATATAATATTATGCCCAATGATCGCGGTTGTCAATCCGGCCTGGGGTCATATTGCCCGCCTGTTCAGTTATTTTGGGCGGCATAAAAAAGCGATGCAGCTTAGGCTGCATCGCTTAAATTACTATTTTCGATCGGAGGATCGATTATGCGGAAGTTTTAATCTTCATCCAAACGTCGTTATAGAGCTGCATGTTGTCGCCCAAATCTTTGAAGTATTTGCAGCGCTCCAGCACATCGTCGGGAATGGTGTAGGCGGAGTTGCTCGTAAACTCTTCATCCACATATTCCAGCGCCGCTTCGTTGGGCGTGGTGTAGCCGACGAATTCCGAATTGCGCGCGGCAACTTCCGGGTCGCACATGAAGTTGATGAAGCGCTCCGCAGCCTCTTTATTGGCAGAGGACTTGAGCACAACGAAGTTATCCATCCAGACGTTGCTGCCCTCTTTGGGAACGACATAGGAGAGATCCTCGTTTTCCATGATAGCCTGCACCGCGGAGCCGGAATAGTCGATGGCCAGAGCGACACTGCCGCCAACCATATCATCTTTGATATTATCGGCGCCGTATCCGCGCACGAGCGGCTTTTGCTTTAAGAGCAATTCGCCCGCTTCTGCCAGCTCGTCGGGGTTGACAGAGTTGATGTCATAACCCAGGTAGGCCAGCGTTACCATGATAGAATCGCGGATGGAATCATACATCATAATCTTTTTGGAATACTTTTCATTCCAGAGAATTCCCCAGCTATCCACCGGATCATCCACCAGCTTGGTGTTATAGACGATGCCCACCGTGCCGATGAAGTAGGGGACGGAGTATTTGTTTTCCGGGTCGAAAGTGCGGTTCTGGGCGGCCTTTTCGACGTATTTGAAGTTCGGGATATTGGAAAAATCCAGCTCTGCCAGCAAATCCTCGGCGATAAAACGCTCAACCAGATAATCCGACGGAACGACGATATCGATCTTCGTGCCCTCCGTCGCGCAGACAGTATACATTTCCTCGTTGGTTGTCGTGGTCGTCATTTTGACTTTGATATCCGGGTTTTGCTCTTCAAATTCTGTGATCAGATCTGGATCGAGATATTCGCCCCAGTTGAGCAGGTAGATCGTGGTCTTTGCGCCGCCCGAGCAGCCGCATAGCAGGGCTGCAACCAGAAGAAGCGCGAGAAGCAGAGAGATAAATCTTTTCATTGGGAGAGTCCTTTCTGTAAAAACTTGGTGTTTTGGCGCTGGCGCTTGGATTGGCGGTCAGCGCGTATATTGATGATGAGCAGCAGCGTCATCACAAAGACAAACATAATCGTGGAAAGAGCGTTGATCTTGGGGTTGATGCCCACTCTGGCCATAGAATAGACGTATACGGAAAGGTTGTTGACGATGCCCTGTGTCGAGAAGAAGCTGATGACAAAATCGTCGAACGACATGGTGAATTCCATGATGAATCCCGTAACGATGCCCGGCATGAGCTCGGGCACGATGACTTTGCGCACGGCATAGCCCGGCGTGGCGCCCATATCCAGAGCCGCTTCATACAGATGCTCATCCATGCCCTTGAGCCTGGGAAGCACAGAGAAGATGACATAGGGCACATTGAACACAATATGCGAGATGAGCAGCGTCAGATATCCGCGCGGGATCTTCACAAAGATGAAGAAGAGCAGCAGGGAAATGCCCGTGACGATATCCGCGTTCATCATGGGGATATACGTCAGGTTGAGCGTCAGGTTGCGCGTCCAT
>JAHZHM010000278.1 GCA_019420265.1 Clostridiales bacterium | reverse complement strand
AAATAGAGAACGCCGAGGGTGTCGAAAATGCAGGGGAGATCATCCGCAGCTGCGACGGCATCATGGTGGCAAGAGGCGATATGGGCGTGGAAATTCCGCTGGAGGAGGTGCCCGTTGAACAAAAGCGCCTGATTAAGCGCGGTTATCTCGCGGGCAAGCAGGTCATTACCGCGACGCAGATGCTGGAGAGCATGATCACAAACCCCCGGCCCACCAGAGCAGAGGGGACGGATGTCGCCAATGCCATTTACGACGGCACCAGCGCCATCATGCTTTCGGGCGAGACGGCGGCAGGCAAATATCCCGTCAAAGCCGTCGAGACCATGGCACGCATCGCCCTGCGCACCGAGCAGGATATCGACTATAAGAAGCGCTTTTTTACAGAGAGCCAGCGCAACCGCGGCGCCGAGAATACGCCGGATGCCGTTTCGCATGCCGCCTGCACTGTCTCCTATGATTTAAACGCGGCAGCCGTGCTGGCCCTCACCAAAACCGGGACGACCGCAAAGCTCATCTCCAAGTTCAGGCCGTCTATGCCCATCATTGGCTGCGCCATGACGGATGAAGTGATGCGCCAGCTCAATCTCTCCTGGAATGTTTTTCCTGTGCGCGTCGAAGAGAAGATGGAGATGGATGAGCTCTTTGCCCATGCGGTGGAAAAGGCGGTGGAAGCAGGCTATCTGCACCGGGGCGAGCTGGTCATCATCGTGGCGGGCATTCCTCTGGGTTTCGCCGGGACGACGAATATCATCAAAGTGCATATTGTGAAATAAGGCTCTGCCTATAAACCAAAACTCCCTTCCGCGCATATGATAAGAGCGAGGAGGGGAGTTTTTTGCGGTATAATCAGCTGAGAAAAAAAGAGGTCATCAACGTCTGCGAAGGGCGCAGCCTTGGATACATATGCGATCTGATTTTAGATGAATGCAAGGGGCATATCCATGCCATTGTCGTGCCAGGGAACTGTGGGTTCCGCGGCATATTTGGGCACCGGGATTATGTCATCCCGTGGAGAAATATTTGCAAAATCGGCGATGATGTCATCCTGGTGGAAATCGATATGGCAACTTGCGAGATCATTCATTGAGTATACAGCATTTTTTGTGCTATAATACTTCCGAAAGCGCAAATTTGGCGCCGGCTTCTCTCGCGCAGAGGGGGAAGATATGGTACAATAAGGCTGTCGTGAACCAAAGAAAAACCAAACGATGTAAGAGGTAGAGTTATGAGGTGTATTTATTGCGGGCACCAAGAGAGCAAAGTAGTCGATTCCAGGCCGCTGGATGAAGGGGTTTCCACGCGCCGGCGCAGAGAATGCCTGAAATGCGGCAGAAGATTTACGACGTATGAAAAGGCAGAGCAAGTGCCCGTAATGGTCGTCAAAAAAGACGGCAGCCGCCAGGCTTTTGACATTGATAAAATCAAGAGGGGCATCATGAAAGCCTGCGAAAAGCGCAATGTCTCTATCGATACCATCGATGCCATGGCGCTGGAGATTGAGAACCAGGTGCAGAACCGGGTGGAACAGGAAGTGCGGGCGCAGGATATTGGCGATATGGTGATGGAATCGCTCAAAAAGGTGGACGAGGTGGCCTATGTCCGCTTTGCTTCGGTCTATCGGGAGTTTAAAGATGTCAGCACTTTCATGAACGAGCTGAAAAAACTGGTGGCAGAGAAATAGCGTGAAAACCTCGCAGCAGGTGAGCAGGAAAAGCGGAGGGGATATTGGCATGGCATATGCAGATGAAGTGCAAAAAGGTTTTTTAGAACGGCAGAAAAACGGCGTCATTTTCTATACAGTTCCATCTTTCGAGGCGCTGGGAATCCGCCATGGATTCACTTCCCGCGTGGGCGGCATAAGCGATGGCCCTTTTTCTTCTCTGAATTTGAGCTTTAAGCGCGATCCTTCGCCGGAGCGCGTGCGGGAAAACTTTCGGCGCGCGGCGGCGGCCATGGGAATGCAGGCAGAGCAGTTGGTCGTCTGCAACTATGAGCATGGCAATCAGGTGGAATTTGTGGATGAGCGCCATCACGGCATGGGAATCTTTCGGGAGAATGAGCTGCCCAAGTGCGATGGCGTCTGTATTACAGCGCCGGGGACAGTGGGCGTAAGCCTGCATGCAGATTGCAACTCCCTTTTCTTTTTGGATCAAAAGCTGCGGGCGGCATCGGTTTGCCATGCGGGTTGGAAAGGCACGCTTTCGGGCATCGCGCAGACGGCTGTGCAGAAATTGCAGAGCCTGGGCATTGCGCTGGATGAAATTTTGGTGGGCATCGGGCCTTCCATTTGCGGCCATTGCTATGAAATTCAGGAGGATGTGGCAAAGTTGTTCGAGCCGGAATATCCGGCGGCAGTCTTGCGCGGCAGCGGTGGCATCCATCTGGATTTATGGGCCGTTCTGTTGGCGCAGTTTGAAAATTTGAATATTCTGCCGGAAAATATCACACTCTCCGGTCTTTGCACATATGATAACAGCGAGAGGTTCTTCTCTCATCGAAGAGACCATGGAAAAACGGGCGCGATGGGGTCTTTCATCGCGTTGTAACTGGAAAAAGCGGGCGCCCTGCCTGCTTTTTTAATAAGGAGCGAGGTGCTTATTTTGATCTATTTGGATAATGCCGCTACGACGAAAGTGCGGGCGGAAGTATT
>JAHZHM010000277.1 GCA_019420265.1 Clostridiales bacterium | reverse complement strand
TGATCGACATGGATCCGGAGGATGTGAAGGCGTTTGCGCAGGACCTCTATGCGGCGCGGCTGGCCGTGCGCTACTGCACAGTCTGCGGGAATCTGACGGATCGGGAAAAGTGCTACATCTGCGAGGATGAGCGGAGGGATACCAGCACGATTTGCGTCGTGCGGGATTCCAGAGACGTGATGGCCATTGAGCGGGCCGGGGAATACCGGGGCGTTTACCATGTGCTGGGCGGAACGATTTCGCCGCTGGATGGCATTGGGCCGGATGATCTGCGCATCAAGGAGCTGCTGGGCCGGGCGAAGGAGGGCGTGAAGGAAGTCATTTTGGCGACAAACCCGGATGTGCAGGGGGAAGCGACGGCTGTCTATCTCTCCCGGCTGCTGACGCCGCTGGGCATTAAAGTGACCCGCATCGCGCATGGCGTTCCTGTGGGCGGAGAGCTGGAATATACGGACGACGTGACGCTGATGAAATCCATCGAGGGGCGCACGGAGTTCTAAGAGAATAGAATATTTTTGGAAAAATTGGAAAGAATCACCTGTAAGGGAAATATATATAGTGCAGGTGATTTTTTATGTTTGAAAACAAAATGGAAAAACAGGATAGCAGGCTCAAAGAGGAGGCGCGGCGGGCTCTGGCTGCATGGAAGGCGGCAGAGGAATTTTTGAACCACGCTTCGGATCCGGCGCTGGTCGATTTCGCGATCTACGATCTGGAGGCGGCAAAGAAGAAATACCTTTATTTGCTGGGCCTATTGCGCCAGGATATGAAGAATGCAAAGCTGCAGGAACCGGAGCCGGAGCTATTGGAGCAGCAAGAGCAGGCATGATGTGAGATAGAGGAGGGGGCTGACGCATGAACTGGGAAGCAGTGATATACTTTGCCATTGGGCTGGCATTGCTCTATTTGATCGGGAAATTACTGCTTTCGATGAAATGGCTCTTGCGGCTGCTTTTCAACTCGATTTTAGGCGGTGCGGCGCTGGCGCTGCTCAACTTGATTTTGGCGCAGTTTTCCATTGGCATTGCGCTGACGCCAGTCAACGCGATGATTGTCGGCCTGCTTGGCCTTCCGGGTGTGTTGCTTTTATTTTTGATCCGCCTGATTTTGCTTTAGTCTCGTTTTTTGCTATAATAGAAGTAAGAGAAACGGGAGAAAAGCGGGAAATGTATCGAAACTTTCGAGAGGTTTATGAGGCGGCGCAAAATTGCCAGGCTTGCGCTCTGGCGCAGACGCGAAAAAATGTCGTTTTCGGAGAGGGAAGCGCAAAATCCGGCCTGATGCTGATTGGCGAAGGGCCGGGAGAATGGGAGGATAAGACAGGCCGCCCCTTCGTCGGCCCGGCAGGGCAGCTTTTGGACAAGATGATTGCGGCCATCGATTTAAAGCGGGAGGATGTTTACATCGCCAATATCGTCAAATGCCGCCCGCCCTACAACGCCGATCCGAGGCCGGAGTATGCCCAGGCCTGCATGGGGTATCTGCGCGAACAGGTGCGCTATGTGCGCCCGAAAGTGATCGTCTTGCTGGGGCGCATTGCCTGCCAGAATCTTCTGGGGGAAAAGCAGGGCATCACACGGCTGCACGGGCAGATTTTCCGGCGCAAGAGCTTTGTGCTCATCCCGACCTATCACCCCTCTGCGCTGCTGCGCAACCCGGATCTCAAGCGGGCCGCTTGGGAGGATTTTAAAATCATAAAAAAAGTGCTGGAGGAAAGCGTATGAATCTTTCCAGGCAGTACAAGCGATTGCAGAGGCTCGCCCGAGAAAAGGGAGAGCTTGTTTTGGGTTCCGGGGACCTGGGCGCACAGATGATGCTCATCGGCGAAGCGCCGGGCAGGGAAGAAGTGCAGGCTGGGCGGCCGTTTGTGGGCAAGGCGGGCAAGAACCTGGATTCCTTCCTAGAGGCGACGGGGCTTGCCAGGGAGGAGCTCTATTTGACGAACGTCGTCAAATTCCGGCCGGTGCGCATCAGCCCCAAGGGGACGGTTGCCAACCGGCCGCCGACGCAGGAGGAGATCGCGCTTTGCGTGCCTTATTTGGAGGCGGAAATTGGGCAGGTAAACCCGCGGTTGATTTTGACTTTGGGCAATGTTGCCCTGCAAGCTATGCTGGGCAAAGAGGCAAAAATTGGGCAGTATCACGGCAGGGCGGCGCAGACGGCGGATGGGAGAACTGTTTTCGCGCTCTATCATCCGGCCAGCATTATCTACAACCCGAAATTAAGGCAGACGTATGCCGAGGATTTGGCCCAGCTGCGCGCTTATTTGACAAAAAGGGACAAATCGTGCTAGCATAGAGGAATTAAAGCGGGAGGCAGAAGAATGGAACGAAAAAAGGTGATATACCTTGTTGTGATCGCAGTGCTATCGGCGGCGCTCATTGCTTCACTGCTCACTTACTACTTCACGACCAAAAGCATCGAACGCGGCGAGCTTTATTTAAAAGGCCAGAGCTATGAAGAACTGATGAAGTATTTCGAGCTGGAAAAGGTTAAGAGCATGATAGACGAATACTATATCCGCGATGTGCAGGCGGAAGAGTTGCTAAGCGGCTCGCTCTCGGGCATGGTGGAGCATCTGGGGGACGGGCATTCTGCTTTCTATACCGAAGAGGACTACCGCTATTTCGACGAAAAGAGCGCAGGGAGCTATATTGGCCTTGGGATGCTGCTGCGCAAGGATGGAGACAATTACCCAGTGGTGCGGCAGGTTTTTCCGGGCACGCCGGCATATGATGCGGGCATTACGGCAGGCGATCAGATTCTCAGCGTAGATGAGAAGGATACACGAGAGATGGATATTGACGGTGTTCTGGGCCGCATTCGGGGCGTTGAGGGAACGAAGGCCAAGATTGCGCTGCAATCCGGCCAGGAGACCAGGGAGGTTGAGCTGCCGCGCAGAGTGACGGATATGCAGATGGTCATGACGGATATGATCAATGCAAAAGTGGGATATGTCAATATCGTGGAGTTTTCAGGCAGTGCTGTGGACGATTTTAAGAAGGCCATCGCATCCATGGAAAGCGAGGGGGCCCAGCCGATCGTGATCGATTTGCGGGGAAACCAGG
>JAHZHM010000276.1:24564-30869 GCA_019420265.1 Clostridiales bacterium | reverse complement strand
TCCCATGCTTCATTCTTTCTCAACATCCGGGCCAGGCCGCGCCCAAAATTATGACAAAACTTCCGGGACTTAATTGTAAATTTTGCATTTTTATGACACTGTGCTCCCAAAAAAGCCCCCCGCATTTGCGGAGGGCTTTGCATATTTTCTTCTTCTGGCTAAGCCTCGATCAGCCGGTGGTCTATGAGAATTTTACGGACTTCCTCATCGTTTTCCATGCTGTCCTTATCAACGATAGCACAGCCGCTGTCGATAAATTCCGGAACCTCTTCGCCGAGGGCAACTTTGTAGGCCGTCATCGTGCCGGTATAGCCCATATTGAGGGGGTTCTGCGTAGAAACAGCCGCGACAGCGCCGCTTCTGATATATTCAAGGGAAACAGGCGAGAGGTCGATAGAGACGATCTTGACATCACCAACTCTGCCGGCTTCCTCAACCGCAGTAATGGTCGGGGTCAGCTGCCCTTCTGACGCTGTAATGAAGCCGCCGAAATCTTTGCGGGCCGTCAGCGTATCGCGGGCGAACGTCAGGTCAGCGTCTGCAACACTATAGGAATAGAACATCTGATAGCATTCCATATCCGGGTAGTGCTCCTTGATATAGTCGGCTGCGCCCGCGGAGCGCTGAGCGCTGGTAACAACGCTGTCATTCCAGTTGATCATTGCCCAAAGGCCCTTGCCGTCCATGGCTTTGCCCAGAGCTTCGCCGGCCTGTGCTCCAAGCTTATAGTTATCCGAAGCAACCATGCAGACCGGCCAGTCCGAATCAGCGTTGGTATTCAAGAGGACAACAGGGATATTCTTCGCCTTGCAGATATCCATCGCACTGCCGACAGACGCCGGATCTCCGGGAGAAATGGCAATAGCGCTGACCTCTTTCGCAACGGCGGCTTCTATCATTTCGACCTGAGCCTGCAGGTTGGTGCCGTCGTCCGGGGCGTTGACGCTGCATTTCACACCTTTTTCAGCCAGCTCATCGATTGCCTTCTCAACGCCTCTCTTCACATCCGACCAGAAAGAGCCATTGAGGGTTTGCATAATAACCGTGATCTCTCCGATTTCTTTATCGCCGCCCTGGGCATCGGCCGATTGGGCAGGATCAGCAGCAGGGCTGTTATCCGGCTTGTCTTCGCCGCCCTTGGAACAGGAGACGAACAGCATCGCAACCAAAAGCAATGCGAGCACAATAGAAATTGTCTTTTTCATTTTCCCTCCATATTTAGTTCGGCGCCTATTGAATATGGTTACTATACTATAGTTTCCAGGGATAGTAAACTGAATTTTCAGCCCAAAAAGTTACCTTTTCTGAACCTATTCAAAAGGCATGGGTGCTCTCTCATGCAGGCGCCGGGCGCTCCATATTTTTACTGCTATACCAAAGTGCAAAACACAGAAAGGGAGCGAGCACCGCCCAGGCACCGGGCTTTGCTTGGCTCCCCACCGAGGGACGCGTTTTCTTGGCAGAAAAACGCTGGTTTTTGGTCTTGACCATCCCGGCGGTTTTGAGCAGCCGCTTTGGGGGTATAAAAAAAACCCGGGCAGCAGAGGGTTGTTCGCTGCCCGGGCAGATGATGGTAATAAAGAGCGGTGTTTTAGCGCTTCTACCGTTCTTTTTTGCGCAATGGATTATTTGCCCTGCCGGAACCGACTGGGCGTTTGGCCAAGCTGTTTATGAAAGACCCGGCTGAAATATTTCTGAGAGGAAAAGCCGCTTTCCCGGGCGATTTCCTCGATGCTGTGGTCCGAAGCCAGCAGCAGGCGCTTGGCCTCTTCCAGCCGGACCTGGGCGACCAGCTGAACCAGGGAGACGCCCCAGCGCCTTTTGGCGATGCGGCAGGCATACGACTCGCTGACGTGCGCCGCCCGGGCAATTTCCCCGGCCGTGATGCGCTCCCGGAAGTTTGCCCGGATATACTGCTCGATGCGCTCCTCCGCGGACAGCTTCTCCGTGCCCATTTTTGTCAGATTAAGCAGCAGAGCTTTGACATAGTACTCCAGCAAAGCCTCGTTTTTATCCGGACTGTAATATTCCCGGTTGATATTGGAAAACAGCCACAGCAGTTTCCCCTGGCGGTCTGAAATGCGCAGGGTTTGAGGCAGGACAAAATCCGTCTCCAGCTTGAAGCCGTAGTACTCTTGTTCGAGATCCCAGTTGATTTTCTCCCAGTGATATGTCCCGGCAGGATAAGCGATAACATCATAAGCCGAAACGCCGATGTTCTGCTCGGACGTCCGGACATTGGCCGGCTCTTTGATGAGCAGATACAGCAGTTCAATTTCTTCGTGCTTATGCCACTTTTCGATCCCTCTGGAATTTTCCTTATGGTGCGCCGTACTCGTCACGCGAAAGCGGGCGCGCTCAATTTCCGCCGCCAGATTTTGTTCCATACTCTCTCTTTCTTTGCGCGCTGTTCTGTTTTTTCTAGTATCATATCAATAAGTATATTCATTTTCTGCTCTGGCACAACGCTTCTCTTTTTTGGCACGGAGGAAGAATAGCAGCGGAAGTTTGGGCGCGCCGGCACAGCTGCTCCGCCCCCTGGTTGCACAGCAGATTATTTCCCTTTCCGGAACTGGCTGGGCGTTTTGCCAAACTGCCTATAGAAGACCTGGCCGAAGTATTTTTGAGAAGAAAAGCCGCATTGCCGGGCGATTTCCTCAATACTCTGATCCGAAGCCAGCAGCAGGAATGTGGCTTCTTCCAGCCGAATCTGGGTAACCAGCTGCATCGGAGAGATTCCCCAGCGCTTTTGGGCAATGCGGCAGGCATACGATTCGCTGACGTGCGCCGCCCGGGCGATATCTCCGGCTGTGATGCGCTCCCGGAAGTTTGCCCGGATATACTGCTCGATGCGCTCGGCCGCGGGCAGTTTCTCCATGCCCATTTTCGTCAGATTGAGGAGCAGGGCTTTGATATAGTGCTGGAGCAAGGCCTCGTTTTTATCTGGGCTGTGGTATTCCCGGTTGATGCTGGAAAACAGCCACAGCAGCGTTCCCTGGCGGTCTGAGATGCGCAGGGTTTGGGGCAGGACAAAATCCGTCTCCAGCATGAGGCAGTAGAACTCCTGGCTGCGGCTCCAGTCGATATTCTCCTGATGATACACTCCGGCGGGATAGGCCAGGACATCGCAGGCCGAAATGCCGATGCTCTGCTCGGACGCTTTGACGGAGGCCGGCCCTTTGATGAGCAGATACAGCAGCTCGACGCCTGTATGCCGATGCCGCGCCGTGATCCAGACATCGCTCTCCTCTTTATGGTGCGCCGCATCCGTCAGGCGAAAGCGGGCACGTTCAATTTCCGCCGCCAAATTTTGTTCCATACTCTCTCTTTCTTTGCGCGCTGTTCTGTTTTTTCTGGTATTATAATAAAGATAGCAGATTTTTTGCTCTGGCACAATATTTTTCTTTTGACACACGAGGAGAGAATGGCGATGAAAATTTGGGCGCACCGGGGGGCCAGCGCTGCCGCGCCGGAAAACACCATGGAGGCCTTCCTGCTGGCCGAACGGATGGGCGCAGACGGCATCGAACTGGATATTCAGCTCTCGGCAGACGGCGAGGTTATCGTGCTGCACGACGAGACGGTGGACCGCACCGCTTCGGGCAGCGGCAGGGTTTGCGATTTGACGCTGGCGCAGCTGAAGGCGCTGGATTTTTCCTGCGGCATGGCGGCTTACGCCGGGGCGCGCATCCCGGCCCTGCGGGAGGTTTATGCGGCGTTCAAAAACAGCCGGATGTTTTTGAATGTAGAAATCAAGTGCGAACAGGGCGACTACCGCACGCTCTGCAAAAAGGCGCTGGAGATAGAGCAGGAGATGGGCATGGGCGGGCGCATCCTCTATTCCTCGTTCAACTGGGATGCTTTGCGGGAAGTGCGCCGGCTCTGCCCGCAGGCAGAGATTGCCCTGCTCTATGAGCGCGCGCTATGGAGCCCGCAAAAATATGCGCTGGAGATGGGGGCGGGGGCTGTGCATCCATCCAAGTATGCGCTGCTCATTCCGGGCGTGGTGCGGCGCTGCCACAGGAAGGGCGTGCGCGTGCACCCCTGGACCATCGATTCCCCCTTTGCTCTGCGCCTGCTGGCCTGGCTGGGCGCAGACGCCATCATCACCAACCGGCCGGACGTTGCCCGGGAAATATTGCAGAGATAGAAAAACGCCGCGGCAAAAAAGCTGCGGCGTTTTTTTGGGGCACTGCCCGCCAAGCGGGAACATCAGCAGAATTTGCTTTGGGGCGCACCGGGCATTTTTTGCGGCAAGCGATGCGGCTACTCCTGCCCTCTCACCTCGAAAACCAACAGGCGCATGGCCTCGGTTCCGGTGTTTTCGATGCCATGCGTGCTATGCGGCGCGTTTACCATGATGTCGCCCGGGCCGACCGGCTGGCTCTGGCCATCCTGGGTATAGACGCCCTGCCCCGAAAGCAGGATATAGAATTCGTTATCCATGCCGTGCGTATGCAGGCCAAAGGAGGCGCCTTCCGGGATGATGGTGTAGTTTAAAAAGCGCAGCGGCGTCTGCACCTCCTCTTTGGAGATGATTTTCTTGTGCAGGCACAGCCCGCGGCCTTCGTGAATGCACTCCTTTTTTAGCTCTGCGTTTAAAAAATTGCGTATCAGCATACTTCCCCCTCCGATTGATTGACAATATAGTTAGTATACGGCTTTTGGGCCCGGGGTGCAAACGCGGTTTTGCCTTTGCTCGGCGGATGTGGTATGATAAAAGAAGATTTTTTAGATGGGAGCATCGTTTTATTACCATGATTCGAGAACTGAGGCAGGAAGACAGAGAGATTTTCCTGGAGATGTGCAAGAAGTTTTACCAGAGTTCCGCCGTGCTGCACGGCATCCCCGAGGCCAACATGGAGGAGACCTTCCGGCGGGTTGTGGATGGTTCGCCTTACGCAAACGGCTATCTGCTCACCCACCAGGGCGAGACGGCGGGCTACCTGCTCACCAGCACGACCTATTCCAACGAGGTGGGCGGTTTGGTGATTTGGCTGGAGGAGCTTTATCTGGAAGAGAAATTCCGCGGGCTGGGCCTGGGCGGCGCGGCCATGGAATATATCCGGCAGAACTGCCCGGCGGATGTGCGCCGCCTGCGCCTGGAGGTTACGCCCTGCAACCAGGGCGCCATTCGGCTCTACGAGCGCAAGGGCTACGAAAAGCTGGACTATGTTCAGATGGTGCAGGATTTTTAACAAAAAGAAAACAGAGCTTCGGCTCTGTTTTTTTGTGCGGTTTTGGGGAAGGGCAAGGGCCTAAGGCGAACATGGGGCAAAGCCCCATACCCCTTCACGATAATTATAATGAGGGGTTAGCATGATTGAGCCGGGTCAGAAGCCTATGCGGGGCTTTTATCCTCTGGGAAGGGGGGCCGGCGACGCGGGCGGGAAAGGCAAGTTCTGCGGCTCTGCCGTTCGGGCATGAAAGGTCAAGGGCCTGGGTGAACATGGGGCAGAGCCCCATACCCCATGAAAAGACAAAATGGGAGAGCATGTGCCTGCTGGCAAGCAGGCGGGCAGCGGTGCGTACAGGGCGTGCAGGTTTTCTGTTCCGTCATTCGGGTATGGGAAAGCACCTGGCGGCAGGCAAATTTTTCATGGCCAAACAAAGAGAAAAGCCGCGCCTGCCTATTGACCATATATAAAGCGATGCACAGCAAACATAAATGCCGGAGCTTTTGCTCTCCGAAAAGGGGGTGAAATGGCGAGTTCTGCCACTCTGCCGTTCGGGCATGAATGTTCAAGGGCCTGGGTGAACATGGGGCAAGGCCCCATACCCCATAAAAAGACAAAATGGGAGAGCATGCGCCTGCTGGCAAACAGGCGGACAGCGGCGCGTGCAGGGCTGTCAGGTTTTTCTGTTCCGTCATTCGGGTATGGGGCTCTGCCCCATGTTCACCTTAGGCCCTTCCCCCCTAAATGAGCGACAAGCTCCGCAAAAGGAAAATCCAGGCGGTAACCGTCGCGGCGGAAAAGAGCGTCGTATAGACGATGATGCTGGAAGCGAGGTCTGCATCGTTTCCCATATTCACAGCCATGATATACGAGGCCGTGGCCGTTGGCGAGGCAAACATGATGAGCAGCGCCACCAGCCGCTCCCCCGTAAACCCCAGCCAGACGGCCAGCGGCAAAAACACCGCCGCCTGGGCGATGAGTTTTAGAAAAGTCGCCCAGAGTGCAGGGCCAAGGCAGCGCTTTGCGCCATCCAGCCGGAAGCTGGCGCCAATGGCCAAAAGCGCCAGGGGCGTCGCGATGCTGCTGACGCTCTGCAGGGAGGATGTGAGCATCCGGGGAAGGCGCACA
>JAHZHM010000276.1:0-24554 GCA_019420265.1 Clostridiales bacterium | reverse complement strand
GCAGGCCCAGCAAAATACCCCAGATAATCGGGTTTTTGAGCACACCCAAAAACGCCTGCTTTGCCATGCCGCCCTGCGCGGCACCTTCTGTTTTCCTGCCTTCTATCATCAAAATGATGACGGCCATGATATTATACAGCGGTGCGGCCGCCAGAATCATGATAGAAGCATAGGAAGCGCTTCCGTAGATATTCTGCATGAGCGCCACGCCCAGCAGCGCGGCGCTGCCCCGATACGAGCCCTGGACAAAGCTGCCCACCATGCTCTTATCCTTCAAAAACAGACGCGCACCGCCCCAGATGAGCAAAATGCAGGCCAGAGAAGCGAGAAAGCCAAAGGCCAGGAAGCGAAAATCCAGCAGCGAGGCCGCATCCATCCCGGAGATTTCCAGAAACAGCATGACGGGCAATGTGATGGAATACGTCAGCCGATTGGCCACATCCACGAAGTTATCATTGAGCATTTTGGCGCGCCCCAGCAGATAGCCCAGCACGATGACCAGAAAGACTGGGATAGTCGCATTCAGGCTATAGATAAAATTCTCCAGCATAATAAGAAGCCTTTCTTTTTTCCACGATACTGCGGCAGATGCAGGCGTTTCCCGCCTTGCTCCGCTTCGGTTCCGCCGCCTTTCCGCACAAAAATTGCGGCGAGCTTTCTGCGCGCCGCTTTTCTATTTTACTGCCTGGCCTGCTGCGCGGCCAGCACTTCCTGCACAAAGCAAAGAGCCGTCTGCCCGGCCGCGCCCGCGCCCGCCTCGCGGTAGACGATGGGCATTCCGAGCTTTGCGGCCATGCGGTTGAGCCCGGCGCCGTTGGCCAGCACCAGCTCCTGCGCCGCGGCCACGGCGTTATCCAGCTCTTTCATCGTCGCCCGCATCACTTCCGGCTCCAGCTGCTCCTGCCCATAGGCATACAGCGCCAATTCCCGGTTATAGACAGCATGTGCATACTCCATAAACGCCCGGGCGCAGGAGAGCAGAAACGCAGTCGCCTCCTCATCGCCCTCATACGAGCGCAGCAACGCCCGAAATTTCTCCAAATCCAGCACAAACATCATCTCCTTTATCTTTGATTATTCGCCACACGCCGGCGTTTTCCTTGTTTTTCCGCCTCCTGCGTGCTAAAATGAAAAAAATTGCTTCTCTGGAGGGTTGGCATGGGTAAAAAAGTGTTTCTAAATGAATTTTCTGCGCTGGAAGTGCAGGAGCTGCTCCAAAAGAAGGAAGAGGTTGTGGCCATCGTGCCCTTTGGCTCCTGCGAGAGCCACGGCTGGCACTGCCCGCTGGGGCCGGACTTTTTCGTCCCCACGGAGGTGGCGAGAAGAGTCGCCGAGCGGCTGGAGCATGTGATCGTCGCGCCCTGCCTGCCTTACGGCACTTCCATTCACTATAACCAGTTTCCCCTTTCGCTGACGCTGCGGTTTGAGACTGTGCAGGCCGTGGCCGAAGACGTGCTGGAAAGCCTGATCGCAAACGGCATCACGCATCTCTACCTGCTCAACGGCCACGATGGCAACATCCCGGCGCTGGAGATCGCGGCGCGCAACGTCAAAAACCGCCATAAGGATGCGCGCATCCTGTTCCTGCCGGCATGGTGGGAGAAAGTCGGCCCAATTATGGGCGAGCGCTTCGAGGTTTGGGGCGGGCTGGGGCACGGCGGCGAGGGCGAGACCTCCATTATGATGGCCGTCCGGCCGGATTTGGTCGACCTCTCAAAGGCAGAGGCGCAGGTGCCCCAGGGCGTCATTGATATGGACAAGGCGACTATCATCTGGGATATTGGCGAGATCACCCGCACCGGTGCCACCGGCGACCCGACCAAGGCCAGCGTGGAAAAGGGCCAGCAGATGCTGGAAATCTTGACGGGCCTCGTGGCCGATGCGATCACAGCCATGCGGGCGCAAGACTGGGATTACAGGACCAAATAGCGCGCAAAAGCCGAAGGCCGGAGCCTTCGGTTTTTGGTTGGCGCTTGGGCAGAAGGCGGCGTTTGCCTTTTGGCAAAAACTCTCCCGGCGAGGATGGCAAAGGCGCGGCGCGACCCGGGCTTGCAGTGCAGGGCGGACGGCGCGGGAAGGTCAAGGGCCAATGGTGAACATGGGGCAGAGCCCCATACCCCCCTACTATTATAATGGGGTAGTGTGGGAAGAGAGTTCGTGCGGTGGGCACAAAGAGCGGCGCGGGAGGGACAAGAAAGCGGCACGGGCGCAAAGGGCGACACGAGAGGGCAAGAGAAAACCCGGGGCTGTAAGAATGGCGCAAAAAAGCTTGAAGGGCGCCGAAAGAGTGGCGCAGAGCGAGCGAAGAAGGCTCCCGGGCTGGCACAACGAGCGATCCCGAAGAGCAAGGAAAGGCGCGGCGCGACCCGGCTTGCGGCGCAGAACGGACAGTGCGGGAAGGTCAAGGGCCAATGGTGAACATGGGGCAGAGCCCCATACCCCACTACTATTATAATGAGGTAGTGTGGGGAGAGAGTTCGTGCGGTGGGCGCAAAGAACGGCACAGAAAAGCAAGAAAATGGCGTGAAACGCAAAGAGCGGTGTGTGAGGACAAGAAAGCGGCGCTGGACGCAAAGGATAGCGCGGAAGGGCAAGAAGCGGCGGTGGGCACAAAGAGCGGCGTGAGAGGGACAAGAAAGCGGCGCGGGGCGCAAGGAGCGGCACAGAAGAGCAAGAAAATGATGCGAAAGAAGATGCGGGAGTGCCGAATGGGCGGCCCGCGCGCGGAATTTTCGGGCGCGTGACGGGAAAAGCCGCAATCTCCCTGTCGGCGGGAACATCGCGCAAAAGGGCTGGGCTGGAAATGGATGAGGCAGAAAGCGGATGCGCTGGCGGCTAGCGGTATGCCGGGCGCAAAGCAAAGATTCCAAGAGCGCTTGGCCCGAAAGGCAGTGTGTCATCAAAAGCGCGAAAAGGCGCAGAAGAGGATATGAGGATATATAGAAAAACGGGGACGCTTTTGAAAAGAGGGATGGGGCATGTTGGAAATTGTGTTTAGCGAGGGCGCGGCCGGAGCGCTTGCAGCGGCTATTGGCAAAAAGAGGGACGCCAAAGGCGAGGCGGCCGCATTTGCCGGGGGCGAAGTTAAGATGGCGGGCCAAGGGCAGCCGGCTTTGGCAGAGAGCCGGGCGGATATTTGCAGTTTTCCGCTCTATCTGGGCTTTGGAGAGATAGACGAGCCGGGCATCGGCCCTCTGCGGGAACAGGCAATCGCGGCTTTGATGGGCGCATACCCCAAAGAGGGGGAGGCGGCCGCAAGGCAAATGCTGAAAACCGCCCGGGCCTCTTTGGAGAGGCTGCTGGCGCAGGCAAAACAGGGCGAGGCGCTGCGCATTTGGGCCAGCGGCATGCCAGACGACGCCTGCGGGCTCTGCTGGCTGATGGAACAGCTTGCGCCCATTCTTTCGGAAAAGCTGGAAATTGCTCTGGTGCTGCTGCCTGCCTTTTGCCAAAAACCCGATGGCACGGCGGTTTTATACAGCGGCTGGGCGGAATGCCCCGCGCAGGAATGGAGCCGGATGGCAGAGCTGGGGCAAAAACTTCCACTGGCTCTTTGCCGGGCTATGGCGGCCTGCTGGCAGCAGCTGCGGGCACAGAATGCGCCGCTGCGCGCCGTGCTAAACGGGCAGCCTGTCAGTGTGCCGCAGGATTTTTACGATTTTCTGATTCTGCGCGAGCTGGAAGCAGAGCCGGAGGAATTTTCTGCGGCGCATTTTATCGGGAAATTGCTGGGCAAATACCGCCTGGGCCTATGCGACGCATTTTTTGCACTGCGCCTGGAGCAGTTAGTCCGGGAAGGCATTTTGCAGGAGGTCTCCTCCCCTTCCCCGGGAGCGCCGGTTTACCACCGCGCTCTGCGCAAGGTGAGATAGCCTGCCGCGGCTTAATTTGTGCACCAATAAAAAGAAGAGAGATGCAAAATCTCTCTTCTTTTTTCTTTGTCATTCAAGCGCGCCAGCCCTTTGGTCTTTTGGCGGGAAATTGCGGTACTCACACCGAAAGGCCCGTCTTTATAGATGGCGGGCACCATTTTTTCGTGATGATACTTCGGGCAGCTCGCCCAGATGCAGCGTATAGTAGGATGCCTCGAACATGCTCCCATCATATCTTGCATACTGCCCATAGCATTGGAACTGAAAGCCGCACTTTTTCAGCACATTTCCAGAGGCCCCATTGGCATTTGCATGGCGGGCAAAAAAATCACGCGCGCCCAGCGTTTGATGCGCCCACCCAATCAGCGCCCGCGCGGCTTCGGTTGCGTATCCCTGGCCCCAGTAAGCCCGGTTCAGGTTATACCCAAGCTCATAGGCGGCGTATTGCTCGTCATACACGACAGAGCCCGCGCCCATGACTTTCCCCGAGTTTTTGAGGCAAAAGCAAAATTCATTTTTCTCTCCCAGGGAACGGATCCACTCCTCTGCCTGAGCGACGCTTTTATGCAAGGGATACGGCATATATTTGTTTACAAGCGGGTCGCCCGCCCATTCAAACACCGCGCTCGCATCTTCCAGGGTCAGCGGCCGTAAAATCAGGCGCTCGGTCTCTATTCTCTTCTGATTCTTCTCCATTTTTCTCATTGCTCCAGCAGTTTTTGCAGCTGTGCCACGCCCTGCTCGCTGGCCTCTGGGGTATCCCGCAGGGGGAAGGGAATGCGCATCTGTTCGTATTTGGGCAGGCAGAGCTTGCGGAAGGGCAAAAGCTCGATTTTCTGCACATTTTCAAACCCGCGCACAAACTCGCCCAGGGCGCGGATGTGCTCTGGGGCATCCGTCAGGCCGGGGACGACCACATGCCGCACCCAGACGGGCACGCCCATCTCTTCGGCCAGCCGCAAAAACGCCTGCACCTGCGCAAAGCTGCCGCCGGTATGCTTCCTGTAATCCGCTTCCGAGAGGAATTTGACATCCGCCAGCACCAGGCTGGTCTGCCCAAGCACGGCCCGGGCATCCGAAAGCGCGCCCATGCAGGAGGTATCCAGCGCGGTATGCACGCCCTGCTCCCGCAGCAGGCGGAACAGCTCTGCGCAAAAGCTCGGCTGCATGAGCGGCTCGCCGCCCGACAGCGTTACCCCGCCGCCCCCCTTCCAATAGGAGGCATACCGCAGGGCTTTTTGGGCGACCTGCTCCGGCGTATAGGGCTGATTTTGGCTAAATTCCCAGGTATCCGGGTTGTGGCAATAGGCGCACCGCAGCGGGCACCCCTGCAAAAACACCACAAACCGCAGCCCCGGCCCATCCACCGCGCCCAGGGACTCAAAGGAATGCACATAGCCGATAGTTTGCTTTTCTTCCCGCATGGCACCGCTCCTTTCGATGGGGGGATTAAGGTCAAGGGATTAAGGACTAAGGTCAAGGGCTTAGGGGTATTTTTGAAAAAATACCCCTTAAAACCCCAAAAACTTCTATGATAAATAAAAGGGGGTATGGGGGCTTTGCCCCCATGTTTAAGAGCGGCCCTTGACCTTGGGCCTCCTTGCTCTTTCCTTGCCTAAACCACCTGGTGGAACGTGCGGCTGATGACCTCTCTCTGCTGCTCCCGGGAGAGGCGGACGAAGTTGACCGCATAGCCCGAGACGCGGATGGTCAGCGTGGGATAGAGCTCGGGGTGGTCGTAGGCATCCATCAGCGTTTCCCGGTTTAGGACGTTGACATTGATATGGTGCGCGCCCTGGGTGAAATAGCCATCCAGCATGGCCACCAGATTGGCCACCTGCTCGCCCTCGGTTTTGCCCAGCGCCGCCGGGACGATGGAGAAGGTGTTGGAAATGCCGTCTTTGCAGACATCATAGCGCAGTTTGGCCACCGAGTTGAGCGCGGCCAGCGCGCCGTTTTTTTCCCGGCCGGCCATGGGGTTTGCGCCGGGGGCAAAGGGCTCGCCGGCCTTTCTGCCATCCGGGGTTGAGCCGGTTTTCTTGCCGTACATGACGTTGCTGGTGATCGTCAGAATCGAGAGCGTGTGCTCTGCGCCGCGGTAGCAGGGGTGTTTCTTCAGCTCGGCGAAGAATTGCTCCACCTGCTCGCAGGCGATGGCATCCACACGGTCGTCGTCGTTGCCAAAGGCGGGATAGCTTCCCTCGATCTCGAAATCCGTGATGAGGCCGGTCTGCGCATCCCGGATGCAGCGCACCCGGGCGTATTTGATGGCCGAAAGCGAATCGGCCAGAACGCTCATGCCTGCAATGCCAAAGGCCATGAAGCGGTGCACCTGGCTGTCGTGCAGCGCCATCTGGCTCTTTTCATAGGCGTATTTGTCGTGCATATAGTGGATGATGTTCATGGCGCTGACGTACGTCTTTGCCAGCCAGGGGCGGTAGAAATCCATCAGCTCCAGCACTTTATCGTATTCCAGGTATTCGCCGCTGTAGGGCTCGTGCGCCGGGCCCACCTGCTCGTTTTTCTTCTCGTCTCTGCCGCCGTTCAGGCTCATGAGCAGCAGTTTTGCCAGGTTTGCCCGGGCGCCGAAAAACTGCATCTGTTTGCCCACCTGCATGGCCGAGACGCAGCAGGCGATGGCGTAGTCGTCTCCATAGACCGGGCGCATGACGTCGTCATTCTCATACTGGATGGCATCCGTATCGCAGGAGACTTTGGCCGCGAATTTCTTCCAGTTTTCGGGCAGCGCCTCGCTCCAGAGCACAGTCAGGTTGGGCTCGGGCGCGGGCCCCAGGTTATAGAGCGTATGCAGCATGCGGAAACAGTTTTTGGTCACCAGCGGGCGGCCATCCTCCCCCATGCCGCCGACGGACTCGGTGATCCACATGGGGTCGCCGCCAAACAGCGTGTTGTAGCTGGGGGTGCGCAGGTGCCGCGCCAGGCGCAGCTTGAGCACGAAATCATCCATGATCTCCTGGGCCTGCGCTTCGCTGAGCGTGCCCTCGGCCAGATCCCGCTCGAAATAGATATCCAGGAACGTAGAGACGCGCCCCAGGCTCATGGCTGCGCCATTCTGCTCCTTGATGGCCGCCAGATAGCCGAAATATAGCCACTGCACGGCCTGCTTGGCGTTTTCTGCGGGCAGGGAGATATCCACGCCATACGCCGCCGCCATCTTCTTCATATCCGCCAGCGCCGCGATCTGATCCGAGATCTCCTCGATTTCCCGAATATTCTCCCCCAGCATATCGCTCTGCGCCAGCGCCAGCTTATCCTGCTTTTTCTGCTCCATCAGGGCATCGATGCCATACAGCGCCACGCGCCGGTAGTCCCCAATGATGCGGCCGCGGCCATAGGCATCGGGCAGGCCGGTGATCAGCCCGCAGTGCCGCGCCTGCTTGATTTCCGGGGTGTATGCGGCAAAAACGCCGTCGTTATGCGTCTTATGGTGCTCGAAGGCTTTCTCGATCTCCTCCGAGACCTGATAGCCATAGGCCGCGCAGGCCTCCCGCACCATGCGCATCCCGCCAAAGGGGTTGCAGGCGCGCTTCAGGGGCGCATCCGTCTGAAGCCCCAGGATGATATCCCGCTGCTCGTCCACATATCCCGGGCCAAAGGCCGTGGGCGTGATGACGGTTTTGGTATCCACATCATAGACGCCGCCCCGGGCGATCTCTTCCTTCAAAAGCCCCTGCACCTTTTCCAGCACCTGGCGCGTGCGCGCCGTGGGCCCGGCCAGAAAGCTGGCGTCTCCCAGATAGGGCTGATAGTTTTTCTGGATAAAATCCCGGACATTGATGCTATTTTGCCATTCTCCCCCGGCAAATCCTCTCCAAGCATTTTCCTGCATTTTCTGCGCTCCTTTCTTCCCCGCCCGGCCGCGCCGGCCTACGGGCTAGTTGCAAATATCAAAAAGGGCAGCACCCAAATCGATGCTGCCCAGACGGTCGGCCTAAAAATCCCCTCCGCTCCCCGGTGGTATTCCACCCGAAACCGTCAGTCACGGAGGTTCTTCTGCTCTGCGCTCTCTATAAAAAGCACAGGATTTTTTCTAAGACTACCATAGCATGTGGCGGTGCAAATGTCAAGCACATGCTCTAGCGCAGTAGCGTGGTAATGTGCCGCAAAATGACGGGAAATTGCCACAGAAAGGCGCTCCCGCGTTTTCGCACAGCAGAGCTTGCGGGCAAATTTCCGAGAATTTCCTGCGGGTTTTCCGAAGCGGCTTTTTGGGGCTGCCCCACCGCAGTTTTTCTGCGGCAAAATTTGCCAGCCGCGCGCGTCTGCCGGGTGAACAGGCTGGAACGCGGACGCCGCCAGCGGAGCCGGTTTTGTCGGCACAGCATCAATGGGACAGCGCGGCACATCCGTTCTCTCCGGGCGAAGGGCCCAGCGCTTTATTCATAGACCTCGCCGCACTCGAAATACATGCAGGCCAGATCCGGATACGCTTTCTCGATGAGATCCCGCACATGCTCCATCCCTGCGCGCTCGCTGCCCGCATGCCCGCAGATGAGAATGGCTTTGGCAAAGCCCATCTGGGCGGCATCTCTGGCATATTCGCCGCACATCCATTCGCAGACTTCGCCGCCGATGAGCAGCTCGGTCTCGCCCGTGAGCGCCTGCATCATCATCTGCTCGCCCGGGCAGCCGATGAGCAGGGAAATTTTGGAGATGGGCATATCCGCCGCGCCCACCATGCGGATATGCGAAATGCCCCATTTTTCCTGAAGCTGCGCCATAATCTGCCGGGGCGTTTGCTTCTGGGCCAGCGTGAAATAAAAGCGGCCGTCGTAATCCCCCTGCCAGCCCAGCTTATTTAACTCTCCTTCGATGATGCCATCCGGCAGGCGGCCATGCAGATGGTCGTGAAAGCGCCAGATGGTCATGCCGCTCTGTGCGATGAGGCGCTGCTTGGCCAAAACGACTGGGTCGCTCTCCCGGCCGGCCAGATTGTCGTGGTGCTCGTAGTAGGTCGGCTCGTGGGTGATGAGCAGATCCGCGCCCCAGGCCGCGGCGTTTTGGATGACTTCGGGCGTGGCGATAAAGCAGGTGCCCACCTTTTTCACTTCCCGCTCCGGGTCGCCCGCTTTGCAGGTGTCCACGGTATTGGGGATTTTCTCCTCAGACCAGCCCAAAAGGGCCTCCATCAATTCCCTTGCTTTCATATGTTTCCCTCCCCAGGCAGTTTTTCCGCGCGCCCTGCCGGGCGGCGCACAGCTCTATTTTGCTTTGCATAGGACGGCAGGGGCTTTTTTCCCGCACACCCCGCCAAAACCGCCTCCGGGAGGCGGTGCATCTTCGCGCGGCTTTATAAAAACTTCTCCGTTTTTTCGCAAAATCCTTGTTCTGTGAAAAAAAGCAAAGTATACTAAACGAAGAAACAAAAAAGGAGAAAACATATGCACCTTGCAGAACTGAGCACTGCCCAGCTGCTGGCTTTGAGCCGGATTTCGGATTGCCCCTGCGGCAAGCAGCACGAGACGCAGTTAAAATATCTGGAGCTTGGGGCGGGCGTTTTGGAGAAACTGCCCGAAATGCTGCAGCAGGCGGGCTATCGGCGCCCCTTTGCCATTTGCGACCCCAATACCTACGCCGCGGCCGGCCAGCGGGCGCTGGCGCTGCTGGATGCGGCCGGCATTTCCTACCGCTATTTGCAGCTGCGGGAGAGCAAGCCCGAGCCGGATGAGGCGGCGCTGGGGCAGCTCTGCATGCAGTTCGACGCCTCCTGCGACTGCATTTTGGCCATTGGGGGCGGCGTCATCAACGATTTAGGCAAGATGCTGGCCGCGGCCACGGGCAAGCGCAGCATCATGGTGGCCACGGCGCCCAGCATGGATGGCTTCGCTTCGGGCTCCGGCTCGATGGTGGTGGGGGGTGTGAAAGTCAGCCTATCCTGCCCCTGCCCGATTGGCGTCATCGCGGATACCGAAATCATGGCCGCCGCGCCCATGCGCATGCTGCAGGCCGGGCTGGGCGACGCGCTGGCCAAATACATCTCCATCTGCGAATGGCGCATTGCGCACCTGGTTACCGGAGAATACTACTGCCCCGAGATTGCCCAGATGGTGCGCACTTCGCTCAAAAATACCGTGGCCCAGGCGGACAGGCTGCTGGCGCGGGACCAGGAGGCCGTGCGGAATGTGGCCGAGGCGCTGATTTTATCCGGCATCGCCATGGGGCTGGCAGGGGTCTCCCGGCCGGCATCCGGCATCGAGCATTATTTCTCGCACATGTGGGAAATGCGGGCGTTTGAGCGGGACGAGCAGAGCGATTTGCACGGCATTCAGGTGGGCGTTGGGACGCTGCTGGCCGCGCGCCTTTATGAATGGATTGCAGAGCTCACGCCCAGCCGGGAGCTGGCCGAGGCGCACATGCGCGAGTTTTCCCAGGCGCAATGGGAGGCGGAGATGCCGCAGTATTTCGGCTCTGCCGCGCCTGAGATTATCGCCGTTGAGCATCGCCTGAAAAAGAACGACCCTGCCCGGCATGCCGAGCGGCTGAAGCGCATTCTCGCCTGCTGGCCGGAGATTTTGCAGATCATCCGGGAGGAGATTCCGCCGTATGAGCAAATTTACAGCCTGATGAAAAAAGCCGAGATGCCCATGATGCCCGCAGACCTGGGCTTTTCCCCCGCACAGACTCGGGAGGCGTTTCTGGGCACCCGGGAGATTCGGGATAAATACGTCGCCAGCAGCCTGCTTTGGGATTTGGGGCTGGAAAAGCAGTTTGCAGACCGGCTGGAGCGCAGTTTACAGGAAATGTAATTTTTTTGTTCCAGCTGCCAGATTTCGATTGATTTTTTCCCCGAAGCGCAGTAGGATATAGAGAGAAAAAAGGAAAAAGGAGTTTTTACTTTATGAACCCATCTTCAACTGCTCCGGGCAAGAATTATCTGCTGGTTACGGGCATTCTGCTCGTGATTTTCAGCGTCTATAGTCTAATTGGCGTCATTGCGGCGCTTGTGGTATCCTTGGCTTCGCTCTCTCTTGGGGCGCTGGGCATCATCCTGCTGCTGAGCACGCTGGTGGCTTCGGCTATCGTAATCGTGGATTTTATCGCCGGGATTATGGGGATTGTCAACCGGGAAAAGCCTGAAAAGGCCAAAACCTGCATGGGGCTGGGCATCACGATGCTGGTCTTCTCCTGCCTGGGCATCCTCTCTTCCATGAGCTCGGGAGATTTCAACTTCTTCTCTACGCTTTGCAGCCTGGTTCTGCCCATTCTCTACACGATTGGGGCTTCCAAAAATAAGGCGGCTGCACAGCAAAACGGCAATTTTTAGCGGAAGCAAAAAAGCGCCCCGAAAAGCGACAGCGGAGCGCAAAGCAGACGGGCATGTCATTTGTAAAACGACATGCCCGTTTTTTTGCCCCTATCCAGGCGGGCAAACTGAATGCCGCTGGCTTTGGGCGGGGGCCCACGCCTTCCTTGCGAATTTTTTATGGCATATCCCCTTTTTTCAATACCGAGGGACATCCTTAATTTTATCGTAGTATGCCTCCATCCCGATTTCTTTGATCTGTTTGTTTATGGCAACATGCCGTTGATACAGGTTTTCATCCAGCCCTGTATCCTTGCAGGGGAATTGATCGCACTGATAACAAAATTGCAGATGCTTTTTTGCCGCGCACTTTCTCACCTTGCAGTTTTTATAAAATTTGCACTCCTCTTTTCGGCACCCTGCACAATCTGCCGATGCAAAATAGCTCAACATTTCGTAAAAATCGGGATATTTTTGGAAAACGGGGCTGAGCTGCTCGGAAAAGCGCTCGGCATACGGCGCAAAATTCCCAAGGGCCTTTTTCAGCTTCATGCTCAGCGCGCCAATCTCTCCGCCCCGATACGCAAAGCATCTCCCGCAGTGCAGCCCGCATGGCGCAAGGCGGCTTAATATATCAGCTTTGGTGGGACTGGGAACAATATATTCAAAAGCGATATCCCCTCGCGCATATTCATAGTGATCCATCTCGATTTCCCGGAAGCCATATTTTTCATAAATATGCAGCGCGGGCTTCAGCTTGCGATTGGATATGAGAAAAAGTCTTTTTGCGCCCTGCCGTATGGCATATTTCATTGCGGCCTCAAAAACAGCGCTTCCTGCCCCTTTATGCGCAACGTGTTGATTGGACGCCAGCTTGCAGAGCTCCCATGTATTCTCCTCCATTTGCTTTGCCATGCAGGTTGCCAGCACGGTTTGCTGCTCTATGGCAAAATAGATCATTGCGCCCCTCCGGATTTCTTCCTCTATCGTATCAAAAGTTTGCTCATCCTCCGCTTCCAGCGCGCCAAAATGCTCTACAATCCAATCCGTATTAAACTGAATAAAATCCTTTTTGTATTTCGCATCATACTCTATTATCTGCATCGCTGCCCGCCGCCCTTTCCTTGTTTTTTCCCGAAAGATAGTTTGTGATTAAATCCATCGCCGCGCATATCTCGCCGCATTCTTCGGCATTTAAATTTGATATCAGGCCCCAAATCTGCCGATTCGTTTTCTCAATCAGATTGTTTACGGCATTTGCCCCCTGATTCGTGAGGCGGATCACATGCACTCTGCCATCCTGCGCGGAGATGTTCTTTTGGATGAGCTCTCTTTTTTCAAAGGATTTTAAAATGCGGCTCATATAGCTTTTATCCATCTTCAGCTTTTCCGCCATAGTATTTGCATTGCATTTTTCCAATGTGGCTATCTCGAAAAGCACTCTTGTTTCCGTTACAGAAAATTCGGAACCAAGAAAATGGCGATTCAATGTGCCAATCAGCACGGTATAGAAGCGGTTAAACTCCCGGATCCGCTCTACTGCCTTTTGATTCATTTCATGCCTCCAAAATTAGTGGATTTTATCAACTTTTTAATCATAGTGCAAAAAGTAGATTTTGTCAACCTTTTTTGTGGCATAGCGGGCAATACAAAAAAGACCTTCCCGGCCCGCCCTCTGCATGCAAAAGGCAAAGAGCAGACTTAGGGGGCGGCGCAGAAGGTTGGGCGGTATGAAAATACCTCATACCCTTTACGAGAAAAGGGTATGAGCAGAGAAATATGCGGCGGGCAGAAAGCGAGCGCAAAATGGCCAGCCGCTGTCTTTATATGCAGGGCGGGCACTTTCTCCTTGCTCATCTTCCATTCCGATGCTATATTAATATTATTCAATAATATAATAATTGGAGGCTATTTATGGCTGCTGATCAAAACACGCCCGGCAAAAGCTGGATCATGACTTGCGGTATTTTGAAGATTATCTTTGGGCTTTTTTCTCTTGTCGTTGTAACGACGACGCGTGCTCTGCCTGCGGTAAAGCTAATCGGGTTCATCATATACGGCTCAGAAGTTGTCGTAGGCATTTTGGCCTGCTGCTTCGCAGGTGCACAGTCTACCGGCAAGAGCCTGACCCTGCTGATTTTGGGCAGCTTGCAGGTTTTTCTCTACCTTTTCTCCAGCACCTTTAATTTCATCATCTTACTTGCGCTCCTTCTAAGCGCCGGCCTTCTCTTTGGCGCGGCACGCAATTTCTTTGCAAGCAAAGAATAGAGCGGATTCGGATTGGAAAGTGAACGCTGGGTCGATGCCCTCATCCCCCTTTATGGAGAATGCGAAAGACATTGGCAGTGCCTAGGCGAAAAAATGGCAGCGAGCGCACTTCTTTTTCATAAAAGCAGGCGGAGAACGGAGCGGTATACGGTGGGCAGAGACCGCGCAAATATGCACGCTCTCTGGCAATCCGGCTTTGCGTACAGAGCGAGTGGGTTTTGCCGCCCTGACAATCGCGTGGGGCCGGAAAGCTTTCATTATTTCGCCATTCGGGTATCGCACTTTGTTTGCGCAAAAAATGGAAGGATATGCGCTTTGTGATAACCTGTTTCCCAGCGGCGCGGGCAAGCAGCATGGGGAAGTATTTGCTCTCTGGCAATCCGGCTTTTGGCGGTGCGGGCAGGGTTGACAGACTTACCGCCCCGTCATTCGGGCGCCGCCCTCCGCAGGAGCGAGTATAAAAAAAGGAGCAGAAACTGCTCCTTTTTTGCTGCGGTGATTTGCCGCGATTAGTTGAAGGGGAACCGGCGGGGCGGCAGGCCTGCGGCTTCTCTGGCGGCACGATCTTCCATTTCCTGGCGCTCCTCCTCGGCATACTCCCAGTTTTCCCGGGCGCCCAGATAGAACAGGCCAGGCCATATCACCGGCGATACTGCCACAATAATCAGCTGAAGGCTGATTCGATATGCTACGTTCATCACAGTAAAGAATATATAGCACCCGGAGAGCGCGCCTGCGATGAGCATGATCAGCCCGAGCACTTTGCACACTTTGCATTTTTCCGGCTTGCCCGCCCGGCTGATCCCAAAAATACTGGCAACCAGATAAAACACCGGAATGGCCAAAAACACCAGCATCATGAGCAGGCCGACGAAAAACCCGCGGACTCCCCCAAGCTCAATGAGCATTGCCATCTGCGTGATGCTGGCAAATCCGTACAAAAAGACGCTGAATATGGCGCTGATCAGCAGCATGATCGCGCCCCAAAGCATTTTCTTCTTCCCTGGTGCTTCCTGATACATTTTCCTTCCTCCTCGGCATAGATGCGCGGGCCTCTTATTCCCGCTTTTCTATGATATAGTATATATTATAAATAGTATAATGTCTATTCTCTTGAATGGCAATACCAGAATAGCGCGCGGCGCAGAAATGCTGGGCGGGGAATCATGGGGAGATTCTTTGCGCGGCAAAGGGCAAAGGCGGATGGGAATCATGGGGGCAAGCCCCCATACCCCACTATTTTATAACGGTGGGCAAGTGCGGAAAGAAAGTGCGCATGGCAAGCACACGTTATGCCAGCATATGCTGACTGGCAAGCTGGCCTCTGGCGCCGCGGGCAAGCACAACACGAGGGAGCATTTGCCCCCTGGCAATCCAGCTCTCAGCGCCGCGTGCGGGGCTGACAAGCTCCACCACTCTGCCATTCGGGTGCCGCCCTCCGCAGGAGCGGGTATAGAAAAGACGCAGGGAAAACCCTGCGCTTTTGGAAAAGAAATTTAGAAAAGACAAAGATAGGAAATATATGTGAAAATAAAAATAGAAAGGCAGTTTAAAAATAGCTGACTTTGATGCGCTTGCCCATCTTTTTGAGGCACTCGGAGAGCTCGGAGATCAGCCGCATTTTGATGGTCGAATTGACGGGCGAGCCCTCATCCTGGTGCGCCGGGTTGATGGCCTGGCCCACATAGAAATCGATATCCGTGGCCTCCTCGAAGAGCATCCGGGCGATCTGCGAAGCGCCATCCGGCTTATAGCTCCACTCGGCGTAGCTCTGGTTATCCTCCAGATAGTTTTGCGCATAGCTCAGCACACGGTTGATGGTGATGGCCCCTTCGGTAACCAAATCCACCCCGGCGATTTTGGAGGTCGGCGGGATTTCGGGGTCCAGGTAGTCCGCAGAGGGATCCAGGCGCACGCCCAGAAAATCTGCCGCCAGCTGGGAGGTCGTTCCCCCGCAGACGATATGCTTGCCGGCCTTGGAGAAGAACAGGCTCATCATGGTCTTCTCATCTCCCCGGCGGCTGGGCGGGCCGATCATCAGGTTCACCTGGTTTCTCTCCCGCACTTTGACGACGCAGGCCGTGGTATCATCCTGGGGCTGGCCGCCATAGAGATTTTCGCATTCGCCGATGAGCATAGTGGCCAGGGTTTTGGCTGTAAAATCGCCGTCCGCCATCATCTCCATAAAATCCGCGATATTCTCCCGCTTCCAGTTGGGGTTCATGGCCTTGCCCGGGCCAGCGCCGATGGCGCCATCGCTCAGGGCGATGAAGATATCCCCCAGCTGCACGGGAATTTTCGCCATATAGATGGTCTTGCCGTCGATTTCCAGGATCGTCTTGGGAAATTCGTAGCGCTTGCCATTACGCAACAAGATGATATGCGGGTTGTCGTAGACAATCAGCTCGGCTTCCCGGTTTTCGATGGTGCGGATGACGGAGAACGTCGAATACGCGACGCCATGCTCGCTGCTGACGGGCAGCGTTGCGGCGATGGTGCGCACGCATTCCTCCAGCTCGATGCCGCCTTCCAGCATGGTCGTCAGGATTTTGGCGGTGAGCGTCGAGAGGATGGAGGCTTTGACGCCGCTTTTGAGCCCATCCGCCAGCACGACGATGCTGCTATCCGGGCTCTGGGCCACATCCACATGATCCCCGCAGAGCTGTTCGCCGAATTTATTCAGGCTATAATAGCCAATATCCATGCAAAGGTTATTCATCTCCCAGCGACTCCTTCAGCTTCGTCAGGGCGACTTTGGTTTCGGCAGTCGTCTCGCCCAGCAGGCTGGCGATCTCCTGCACTGTGCGCATCTGCTTTTCAATGACCTGGTTGGTTACCTCGATGGTATGGCGCTCGATCTGCTCCCGGCTGGCGCGGCTGTCCTCCTCGGCGGTGATATCCCGCAAAATGCCCAGGATGATGTGATAGCTCTTATCGTAGATGATGCTCTGCTCGACATAGCGCTTATATTCCGCCAGGTATACCCGCTTATCCCGGATATTGCGGCCGGTTTGGTAGACCTCGAAATAGGGCTGCGGGTCCAGAATGCGCACGATATTTTCGCCCAGCACATCCTGCCGGCTTTTGAGGTTGACGATCTCGCAGGCCGCGGGGTTGATCTGCTGCACTTGCAGCTGCTCATTTAACACGATGACGCCGCTTGGGATATTGCGCAGAATCTTATCCGAGAAGGATTCGGCCTTCTCTTTGAGGAAGGGCAGGCACATGGAAAGATCGGCCTTGCCCTGGAAGATGGCCATGGCCTTTTCCCGGCAGCTATCGTAGCCGCAGCTGCCGCAGTTGAGCTCGTCTTCCGGCTTTGTTTTGCCCATTTGCCGCAAAATCTCCTCGATGGCCGAGCCGCCGGGGGTGGGGCTGCGCAGCGGCTCTGCGGGCAGCTCCTTTTTCAGCTCCTGCTCGGGCGGCATCTGCACGGCAAAATCCTCGCTGCCGGCATAGGCATTGACGGCGATATATTCCCGCACAGGCGCCCGGTGGCTCTTTTCCATGCCCGGCCCCGAGACGCAGCTGCCCTGGCAGGCAGACATCTCGATGAAGCACTTTTTCAGCCTGCCCTCGGCGATATCTTTGAGCGCTTTGATGCAGTTCTCTGCGCCGTCTACCACGAGATAGGTGTAGTCCTTCTGGTCGCAGTTCATGGTGCGCAGAATGCCGCCCGAGGTGGGGAACATGCGCGCCCGGCCGGGGGCGATATCATCTGGCTCCTTGCCGATGGCAATCTGTTTTTCTTCCAGCCAGCCCGAGAGCTCTTCAAACGTCAGCACGCAATCCACCGCTCCGGGATAGGCCTCGGCCTCCTGCTTTTTGGAGATGCAGGGCCCGATAAACACGGTATGCGCGCCGGGATGCTCCTTTTTGAGCTTGGCGCAGTGCGCCTGCATGGGCGAGACGACATCCGCCAGATACTTGGCCAGCGCCGGAAAATGCTTTTGCACCAGGGTATTGACCGAATGGCAGCAGGTTGAGATGACGATATCCTGCTCCCCATCCCGCAGCATCTGCTCATAGCGGGTTTTGACGATGGTCGCCCCGATGGCCGTCTCCTCCGCCCCGGCAAAGCCCAGAATTTTCAGCGCCTTTTCCATGGATTTGATGGTGGCATCGTCGTAGTTTGCGACGAAGGAAGGCGCGATGCTGGCATAGACGGGCGCGCCGCTGGCGATGAGCTCCTTTGCCTTGCCTACATCGCTGCGGATTTCCTTGGCATTCTGCGGGCAGACCATGAAGCACATGCCGCAGAGGATGCACTCATCCTCCACGATATGCGCCTGGTTTCCCGAAAACCGGATGGATTTCACCGGACAATGCCGGATGCACTTATAACAGTTTTTACAGTTGGATTCTTTGAGTCTCAAATAGCCCTGCATGGCGCTCTCTCCTCAGTTTCGTTTTCCTCTGGTTTTCCCTCATAAAAATGCGGCAGGCCGTGGCCCGCCGCACTTGCTCCGTCTCCTGGCGGACGCTATTTGCTTTTATTTTGGATGTATTCATCCATGGCGGCCGCGGCATCTTTGCCCGCGCCCATGGCCAGGATGACGGTGGCCGCGCCGGTTACAGCATCGCCGCCGGCAAACACGCCCTCCCGGGAAGTCTGGCCGGTTTTCTCATCTGCGATGATGCCGCCCCACTTCTGCGTATCTAGCCCGCTGGTGGTGGATTTGATGAGCGGGTTTGGGGAAGTTCCGATGGACATGATGACGCAATCCACATCCAGCACGAACTCGCTGCCCTCTTTGACGACCGGGCGTCTTCTGCCCGATTCATCCGGCTCGCCCAGCTCCATCTGCACGCACTTCATGCCCGAGACGAACTTGTTCTCATCCCCAAGAATTTCCACGGGGTTATTGAGCAGTTTGAAGATGATGCCCTCTTCCTTGGCATGCTCGACTTCCTCTGCCCGGGCAGGCAGCTCGGCCTCGCTTCTGCGATAGACGATATACACTTCCTCTGCCCCCAGCCGCTTGGCGCACCGGGCCGCATCCATGGCGACGTTGCCGCCGCCCACAACCGCGACTTTCTTCGCGTGCATGATGGGGGTTGGGTTTTCCTCTTTATAGGCCTTCATCAGGTTGACGCGGGTCAGGAACTCATTGGCGGAATAGACGCCTTTGAGGTTTTCCCCGGGGATGTTCATAAACCGCGGCAGGCCGGCGCCCGAGCCGATGAACACGGCTTCATAGCCGCGCTCGAACAGTTCATCCACCGAGAGCGTGCGCCCGATGACGACGTTGGTATCGATTTCGACGCCCATTTCCTTGAGGCCATCGATTTCCTTCTGGACGATGCTCTTGGGCAGACGGAACTCGGGAATGCCGTAGACCAGCACGCCCCCTGCCTGATGCAGTGCCTCGAACACAGAGACATCGTAGCCCCGTTTGGCCATCTCGCCCGCGCAGGTCAGCCCCGCAGGGCCAGAGCCCACGATGGCAACTTTATGGCCGTTTTTGGCGGGAGCTTCCGCCTTCTTTTGCGCATGGGCGTTATGCCAATCGGCCACAAAGCGCTCCAGCCGGCCGATGGCCACAGGCTCGCCCTTGATGCCGCGCACGCATTTGCCCTCGCACTGGGTTTCCTGGGGGCAGACCCGGCCGCAGACTGCGGGCAGCGAGCTGCTCTGCTGGATAATCTGATAAGCGCCCTCGAAATCTTCCTCTTTGATTTTGCCGATGAACGCGGGAATATCGATGGCGACCGGGCAATGCCCCACGCAGGGCTTATTCTTGCAGCCCAGGCAGCGGTTTGCCTCATCGATGGCCTGCTCTTTGGTATACCCCAGGGCGACTTCCCCGAAGTTTTTATTGCGGATATCGGGTGCCTGGGAAGGCATCTCGTTTTTCTTCAGCGACATATTGGGCATGCTACTGCACCTCCTTTGCGAACAGCTGGCAGGTTTTCTCGTGGGCATGGCGCTCGAACTCGCGGTACATGGTGCCCCGCTCCATGGCTTCGTCGAAATCCACCTCGTGGCCATCGAAATCCGGGCCGTCCACGCAGGCAAACTTGGTTTTGCCGCCCACCGTCAGCCGGCAGCCGCCGCACATGCCCGTGCCGTCGATCATGATGGGGTTCATGGAGACCATGGTCTTGATGCCGTATTCTTTTGTCAGCTTGCAGACGAACTTCATCATGATGAGCGGCCCGATGGCGATGACTTCATCATACTGTTCGCCGCTTTTGATGAGCTCTTCCAGGGCGTTTGTAACCAGGCCCTTTTGGCCATAGCTGCCGTCGTCCGTCATGACGACATATTTATCGCTGCACGCTTTGAATTCGTCTTCCAAAATCAGCAGATCTTTGCTGCGGAAGCCCACGATGCTGTGCACCTCTGCGCCCAGGCTATGCAGTTTCTTGGCGATGGGGTATGCGATGGCGCAGCCCACGCCGCCGCCCACCACGGCCACTTTTTTGAGCCCCTCCACATGCGAGGGAACGCCCAGCGGGCCCACGAAATCGGCGATAAATTCGCCTTCCTTTTTATGGTTCAGAGCCTGCGTCGTCGCGCCGACGATCTGGAAGATGATGGTTACCGTGCCCTTCTGCCTATCGTAATCCGCGACGGTCAGCGGGATTCTCTCCCCTGCCTCATCCACGCGCAGGATGATAAACTGCCCCGGCTCTGCTTTGGCTGCAACCAGGGGCGCGTCGATTTCCATCAGCGTAACCGTGGGGTTCAGCTCTTTTTTTCTCTTAATCTGATACACTGCCGTTCTCCTTTTCCTTTATCCTAAATTCCTCACCCGCCCTTTGGGCGGAAAATCTCCCTTTGATCCTATACCCAATTCCTGCCGGATGCAAGAGAATTTTGCGCTTTTTGCGGCCGCCCGGCTTTCTTTGGCCGGCTCAGCTCTATTTTATCATATCCAGCCGAAAATTTCTGCTGGTAATTCTGCCCTGGGCGGAAAAATTTTCATATTTGCCCGAAAATTTCCATCATGATAATAGGGCAGGGCCTTTTTGGGGCCCTGCCAGAGGAAATCCATCGCCCGCCGCGCTGCCAGCGGGCTTTGGTTTTAGAGAAAGCTATTTTTAGAAATCCACTTCCGTGCCGTAGTAGCAGCAGCCGAACAGTTTTTCCATCTGCTCAGGCGTAATCGCTCTGGGGTTGGAGCCTGTGCAGGCATCGGCCACAGCGTTTTTGGAAAATTCCGCCACTTTGCTCTTAAACTCCGCCTCATCCACGCCAAAGGCTTTCATATCGTGCGGAATCTCGAATTTCTGGTTATACGCCCAGATTTTCTCGCGCAGAGCCTGCACTTTCTCCTCGGGCGTTTTTCCGGGGATGCCGGCATAATCGGCAATTTCGGCATAGCGCTGCAGGGCGCGGGCATCTTTTGCGTTGTATTTGATGACATAGGGCAGATACATGGCGTTGGCGCAGCCATGGGTGATATGCCCGGTGGAGAAAACGGCGCCCGTCTTATGCGCCATGGAGTGCACGATGCCCAGAAGCGCGTTGGAGAACGCCATGCCGGCCAGGCACTGCGCATAGTGCATCTGCTCGCGGGCGGCCATATCGCCGTCGTAGGAGGCGGGCAGATAGTCAAACACCATCTTGATGGCCTTGAGCGCCAGCGGATCCGTAAACACAGAGGCCGCCGTGGAGACATACGCCTCGATGGCGTGGGTCAGAGCGTCCATGCCGGTGTAGGCTGTGAGCGTTTTGGGCATGGTCTCGGCCAGCGCCGGGTCTACGATGGCCACATCCGGCGTGATGTTGAAATCGGCCAGCGGGTATTTGATGCCCTTCTGGTAATCGGTGATGACGGAGAATGCCGTCACTTCCGTGGCCGTGCCCGAAGTGGAGGGGATGGCCAGGAATTTCGCCTTCTGGCGCAGCTCGGGGAAAGAGAAGGGCGTGATGAGCTGCTCGAACGTGCAATCCGGGTATTCATAAAAGACCCACATGGCCTTGGCCGCATCGATGGGCGAGCCGCCGCCGATGGATACGATCCAATCCGGCTCAAATTCCCGCATGGCTGCCGCGCCGCGCATGACCGTCTCCACAGACGGATCCGGCTCAACATTCTCGAATAGCTGCGTCTGCATGCCGGCCTCGTGCAGGTAGTTCTCTACCTTCTCCAGGAAGCCGAAGCGCTTCATAGAGCCGCCGCCCACGACGATGATTGCCCGCTTGCCCTTGAGGGTTTTGAGCGTTTCCAAACTGTCTTTTCCATAATACAGATCTCTTGGTAGTGTAAATCTTGCCATGATGGTCTCTCCTTTTCTTTATTCACAAACCTTGGGGCGCTCTGCCCCGTTTTGCTACTATAAGTTTAGCATATGTAATTTTTCTTTGGAAATGCAAAAACAGATATATCGATATGTATTTATCGATATATCTGTACTGATTTAGACCTTTTTTGCTAAAATTCGGGGCGCTAAGCCTGCGCCGCCTGGGCGATTTCCTGCCGCACGGCCACGACCTGCTCCAAAAACGCCTGCTCCAGCTCGGTGGGCCGGAAGCCCCGGGGGAAGATGAACACATCCTGATAGCGCTCTGCCCCCAGGCAAGGGCGCTGCACCAGCCCATAGCGGCTGAGCATGGCCGCGGGCAAGGGCGAGCAGAGCATATAAGCCTGGGGCACGGCGGCCAGAAGCTCCAGCTGGCTGCCCCGCTCATAGACGCTGACGACCTTCTTTTCCTGCCGTTCGGCCTGGGCGCGCCGGGCATCTGCCAGGGCCATGGGCCGGGCATTTTCCAGATCGCCGTGCACCAGCTCGATATAGCCCGCGAGCTGCTCCTGGCAGAGCTGCGCCTGCCCGGCCAGAGGGTGCTCGGCCGAGAGCAGCACAACCGGGGCAAATTCCCACAAAAGCTCCCCCTCCAGGCCTTTCTCCTCCAGCTGTTTCGCATAGAAGGCCTGCTGGGAGAGGGCATAGCGGATGACACCCAGCGCGCTCTCCCCTTCGGCGACGCCGGCGATGGCATCCGTGGCATTGCTCTCCCGCAGGGTGACATCCATCTCCTTTTGGAAATCCACCTTCCGGATGAACTGCGCAAAGGCATAGGAAAGATAGCTGGCCCGGGGAATGCAAAGATGCAGGCTGCTCCGCTCTCTGCCCGGCCGGTAGATGGCCTCCATCTCCTCGATCTGCTCCAAAATCGCCTTGGCATAGGCCAAAAATTCCTCGCCTTTGCGCGTGGGCGCCACGCCCCGGGAAGTGCGCCGGAAAATCGCGATGCCAATCTGCTGCTCCAGCTCCTTGATGGCCTTGGAGAGATTGGGCTGGCCCATAAAAAGGTTGTCCGCGGCTTTGGTGATGGAGCCGGTTTTTTCCACTTCTACTGCGTATTTGAGATGCGTCAGATTCATGCTGCCCCCTAGTTCTCCCGCATCGCTTCCCGAAGATACTGCGAGAGCGCGGCCAGCGAGGCCGCCATGTTTTCGTGATGGACCAATATCCCTTCGGGCACCAGAAGATGCGCCGAGGCAAAATTCCAGATGGCCAGGACGCCCCCGGCAACCAGGGCATTGCAGGCATCCTGGGCGCTGGCCGAGGGGACTGTGATGATGCCGATATGCGCGTTCAGCCGCCGGCAGAGGCCGGGCAGCTTTTCCACAGGCAGCACGGTTTTGCCGCCGATGCTTTTGCCAATGGCGCTGGGGCTGTTGTCGAACGCGGCGACGATCTCCAGGCCAAATTCCGAAAAGCCCCGGTAGCTGAGCAGGGCGCTGCCCATATGCCCCGCGCCCACCAGCACAGCCCGGTTGACATTATCATAACCCAAAAAGCGCTCGATATCCTGCGTCAGAAGGGCAATATCGAAGCCCTTCTTGGGCTTGCCCGCCTGCGAGCTGACCGCCGCCAAATCCTTGCGCACCTGCACTTCGTTCAGCCCCAGATCCGCCGCGATGGCAGGCGCGGAGATATGCTCGCTCTCCTGCTTTTGCCCCCGCAGATAGTTCAGATACAGCGGCAGACGCTGCAACGCCTGCTTGGAAATGGCTTCAAATGGTTTTTTCTGCTCCCCCATCCTGCGCCTCCGAAAAATCAATCAATTGCTATCGATATGATTATACCGAATCCGGCGCGGCCTTGTCAAACCGAAACATTTTGCAAACAAGAGCTGCGGCCGGTTGTGGAAGCGCGAAAAATGCAGTATAATGGAAGTGCGCAAAGGCGCGAGATAAGGAAAGGGGAATCCGAACATGGATTACGAAAAACTCATCGCAACACTGAACCGCAAAGGCTATCACGGCTATTTCTGCAAAGACAGTGCCGCGGCCAAAAAGCTGGTGATGGAACAGCTGCTGGAGGGCGTGCACTCCATCGGCAAAGGCGGCAGCGCGTCGCTGCGGGAATGCGGCATTTGGGATGCGCTTTTGGAGCAGGATGCCCGGACGGACGAAGAGCGCATCGAACGTTTTTCCACGACGCTCTATAACTCCCAGGGCAAGGACCCGCAAATCGCCCTGGATAAGGGCATGACGGCGGATGCCTACATCTGCTCGACCAACGCCATGACCGAGGGCGGCACGTTCATCAACATCGATGGCGTGGGCAACCGAGTGGGCGCGATGATCTACGGGCCAAAGAAAGTGATTCTGGTTGTGGGCAAGAACAAGATTTTCCCGGACTACGAGACGGCATGGGATCATCTGAAAAATGTTACCTGCCCCAAGCACTCTCTGCACGGCAGCGGCAAATCCGCCTGCGCCAAGGCGGGCAGATGCGTGGACTGCGATAACGACAACCGCATGTGCTGCATCACTTCGATTTTGGACCGCGCCTTGCCCGACCGCGAATACCACATCGTCATCGTGGATGCGGAGCTGGGCTATTCAATAGGAGAAAAAAGAGCGGGCCGCGCCTGCTCTTTTTTGCGTTTTACCGCAGAGGAAGGATGAGAGGAAATGCTACAGGATATTGCGCCGCACCATTTTGACAATTCTTACCGCCCCGGCGCGCCCGGGCCGGAGGATTTGGCGCTCTTTTTCGGCGAGCAGGGCGTTTTGCTCAAAGACGGGCTGCTGCCCAAAATTTCGGATGTTCCGGAGGGGGAATATGAGCGGCTTTTTGGCATCGACGAGGTGGGCTTTTTCCTGGCGCAGCGCGCGCCGGAAAACTGCCCGGCGGGCTATGCTGGCATAGCACCCGGGCGTTCCGCACGATGCAGCCGCTCTGGA
>JAHZHM010000275.1 GCA_019420265.1 Clostridiales bacterium | reverse complement strand
AATGGAGGGGATTTTTTCTTTCTCCTATGATGAAAAAAAGCTTGCCGCGCTTCAATCAGTGAGGGATTGCACCTCCACTGATGGAAAAAAGGCAGGAGCATCTTGCCTAAGTTATAAAAATCTTAAACAAGACTTCTGCCCTTCCCGCTTGTGCCCGCCTGGGCTTCTTGCTATAATGGAGAAAACCCGGCAGGGAGGCTCACCATGGCGCAGGAAAAACGCAGCGTTTGGCTGATCATTGGAATGGTATTTTTCGGTTGCCTGATTATGGCAATCGTGGATGCGGTTATCGTTCCTTCCTATACAGTCAAATCCGTCATCAAGCTTGCGCTCTTTCTGGCATTTCCGCTGGCCTATGGGCTGGCGCGCCACCGCGCGCTGCTGCGCAATCTGTTTCGCGTGCAAAGCCGGCGCAATCTCACCGAACCGCTCTTTCTGGGCCTCGCGGTTTACGGCGTGATCATCGGCGGCTTCCTTCTAGGAGGAAAGCTGGTGGATTGGTCGGCCGTCTCCTCTTCGCTTCAAAGCAGCAAAGAGAATATTTTTCTCATGGGCGCCTATATCTCGCTTGTCAATTCGCTGCTGGAGGAGTTTTTCTTCCGCGGCTTTGCATTTCTCATGCTCAAAGAGATCGCCGGCCCCAAGCTGGCCTATCTATTCAGCGCGGGCATTTTCAGCCTCTACCATATCGCCATCATGCACAGCTGGTTTTCCCCCCTGGTTTTTGCCCTGATGCTGGTTAGCCTGTTTTTTGCGGGCCTGCTGTTTAACTGGATCAACGAGCGCTATCACAACCTCTATGCCTCCTGGATGGTGCACATGTTTGCCAACCTCGCCATCAACACAGTTGGCCTACTGCTCATCATTGACAAGCTTTAAGCGCAATCAAAAAGAGCGGGAATTCCCGCTCTTTTTTTATTTGCACTTTGCCAGAGAACCCATGGGATCCCACGGCTCCAGCAGAATCGGCTGGGCCTCCAGCTGCTTCAGGGCTTGGCTGGAGAGATACTTTTTATGCACGACCACCTGATAGGTATACTCGGTAAACCAATCGTCGCTCATGACATAGTAGCCGTCTTTTCCCGGCTCTTTGCCCCAGCTGTTTTCCACACGCCAGCGGTTTGGCTTTCCCTGCTCATCCAGGTTGACGCCCAAAAATACCATGGCGTGCGTCATCAGGCTATGGCCATAATCCAGGCGCTGCGCCTTATCCATCGGGAAAGAGGTGCCAAAGAGCTGATCCGCCCGGATGACATTCAAATCCATAATACCATTCTCGCGAATCGAGCATTTGCCCACATCGCAGCCGAACCACACCGGCTTGCCATCCTGCATCTGCGCAATGGCCGCGACTTTGAGCTGCTCAATCGGGAGATTCAGATAGCGCACCGCTCTTCCCTCTTTGACGCTTCCAAGGTATTTGACGCTGTATGTCTTGCCAAAAGGTTTATCCGCCGTCGGCGCGTTGATCAGGCTGACATAGTCATCCAGGTTCCAGCCCACATATTTGGCAAAGAACTCCTGCGGCGTGATCTTGGCATCCCGAATAAAGTTGCCGTCTTTATCCCGGGTCTCAAAGCAGAACTCCTTGGGCGGTTTGCCCAGGCTGATGCAGAGGATATTATAGATTTGCGAGAGCATCTGCTCTTTCTTTTCCCGCAGCTGCTGCACACTCTCGCCCTTTCCATATGCCGTGCGCAGTGTGCAGGCAAATTCCCGCAGCTTGAGCATGAGGTAATAATCCATCTCCCGGGTTGCCGAAGAGGAGACGGATTCTCTCATCGCATCTTTGGGAACGACGCCGTATTTCTCCACCAGGCCGCAGAACATATCCCACTGCCCGCCATCCCCCATGGGATCCGTCAGCAAGAAGCAGACCAGCCTGCCGCCCGTGGGCTCATCCAACGTATCCAGAATATTTTCCAGAAAATAGTTGGATTTTTCCAGCTTATCAAAGAAAAGTGGATAGCTCTGGGAAAATTCAAAGGTCTCCAGATTGAGCTTTTGCATCACCTCAAAGCGCATGACATTGAGCGCTGCAAACATCCAGCATCGGCCGCTGGCCTTCTGGTTGGTGATCTCTCCCTGCTTGAGGTTGATGGAAAACTCATGCCGCTCCCGGCGAAACGCCTCATAAGAAATGGCAGATTTGACGATCCCGTTTTGCACAGCCGCATTCATGGCCACGGCATTTGCCGGGTTTTGGTCAAACTGCTGCTCGAACTTCTCAAGTTGCTGCTTTGTGATCATATTCCCTCCTGTTTTTATTATGCCTATGGCAGAAAACGCCCTGCCATGCCGCAAGATTTTCGTTTCTCTTCTATACCATAGCGAAAAATGCCGAAAAAGTAAAGAAAGAAAAAGAGGCGCAAGCGCCTCTTTTCTTTACTCCTTGATTTTCATGGCCCGCATGGCATTGATAATCGCGATGACTGATACACCCACATCCGCGAAAACCGCGGCCAGCATATGGATGAGGCCAAATGCCCCCAGCACCAGCGCGATACCCTTGACGCCCAGCGCAAAAATGATGTTTTGCATGACGATGCGGTGCGTTCTGCGGCTGATGCGAATGGCCTGGGAGATTTTGGAGGGCGCATCCGTCATGAGCACGATATCCGCCGCTTCGATGGCCGCATCGCTGCCCAGCGCGCCCATGGCAATGCCAATATCTGCCCGGGTCAGCACGGGAGCATCGTTGATCCCATCGCCCACGAAAACCAGCTTGCCTTTGCCGCTTTTCTGTTCCAGCAGCTGCTCCACTTTCTGCACTTTATCCAGCGGGAGCAGCTCGGCATAGACGGCATCCATCCCAAGTTTCCCCGCGACATCCTCCGCCACGGCCTTGGCATCTCCCGTGAGCATGACCGTCTGCTTCACACCCGCCGCTTTGAGATCGGCAATCGCCTGCGCGGCATCTTCCTTGAGCTCATCGCGAATGGTCAAATGCCCCAGATATCTGCCCTCTTTTGCCAGATAGACGACGCTGCCGACCGTCTCTGCCGGAATATAGCCGCTTTGGCATTGCTCTTCCATCAGTTTGGCATTGCCCGCCGCGATCTGTGCGCCATCTATCTGCGCCAGAACACCCTTGCCCGAAATTTCCTTCACATCCTGCACACGGCTTAGATCCAATTCTTTGCCATAGGCCGCTCGGATGCTCTGAGCGATGGGGTGCGTGGAATAGCTCTCCGCCAGGGCCGCATATTCCAGCAGCTCCTGAGCCGCTACCCCCTCTGCCGGCGCCTGTTCGGAAAGCACAAAGTTTCCCTTGGTCAGCGTGCCCGTTTTATCAAAAACCACAACCTCTGCTCTGGAAAGCGCCTCCAGATAGTTGCTTCCTTTGACGAGGATTCCCGCCTTAGATGCGCCCCCAATGCCGCCAAAATAGCTGAGCGGAACCGAGATCACCAGCGCACAGGGGCAGGAGATGACCAGAAAGCTCATGGCCCTGCTCACCCAAACGCTCCAATCGCCCAAAAACAGCGGCGGGATGACGGCCAGCGCCAGCGCTGCAAATACAACGCTGGGGGGGTAGTATTTGGCAAAGCGCGTGATAAAATCTTCCGCCTTGGCCTTTTTTTCGCTGGCGTTTTCCACCATATCCAAGATTTTGGAGACAGTCGATTCGCCAAACTCCTTGGTAACCCGAAGGCGCAGCGTCCCATTTAGATTGATGCAGCCGCTGAGCAGCTCACTGCCCGGCTCGGCCTCTCTTGGCGCGGATTCGCCCGTCAGCGCGGAAGTATCGATGGCGGCGCTGCCTTCCAGCACAATGCCGTCCAGCGGGATTTTCTCTCCTGCGCGCACGAGAATCTCCTGCCCAATTTCCACTTCCTCCGGATCGACCTGCCGGGTCTCCCCCGCTTCCAGAAGATTGGCGTAATCCGGGCGAATATCCATGAGCGCAGAGATGGCTCCGCGGGATTTGCCCACGGCATAGCTCTGAAACAGCTCGCCCACCTGATAGAGCAGCATGACCAGAACGCCTTCCATATATTCCTGCGTGCAGAATGCTCCCACCGTCGCAATGCACATCAGGAAGTTTTCATCGAAAACCTGCCCGCGGAAAATATTGCGGATTGCCCGCCAAAGCACATCTCCGCCGCTCACCAGATACGCCGCCAGAAAAGCGCCCAGCTTCCAAATGCCCTCCAGCGGCAGCGCCAGGCAAAGCGCCAGCAATACGGCGCCCAAAAGAATGCGCAGCAGCGATTTTTTCTGTTTTCTGCTCATGGCTCTGCTCTCCCTGCCGCTATTTTACGATTCTGCAATCCGGCTCAACGCGCCGAATCGCCTCTTCCACTTGCTGCAAAATTTCCTGATATCTGCTCTCTTCCGCAGTCAAAACCAGCTTTTGCGCCATGAAGTTGACCGTCGCCTTTTCCACGCCCGGAAGTTCATTGATGGCGCGCTCCATCTTTGCAGCGCAATTTGCGCAATCCAGCTCCTCTAAGCGGTAAACCTTTTTCATCTCTTTTCCCCTCTCCTATTCTTCAATATGCTCTTTGCCCTGATCGATAATCGTGCGGACATGATCGTCGGCCAGGGAATAAAATACCGTTTTGCCATCCCGGCGGCTCTTGACCAGCCGGCTCTGCTTTAGCAGGCGCAGCTGATGCGAGACAGCGCTCTGCGAAAGATTTAAGAGCTGCGCAATATCGCAGACGCACATCTCGCTTTCAAACAAGACGTACAAAATCCGAATGCGCGTGGAATCGCCAAAAATTTTAAACAGCTCTGCGAGATCGTATAGTTCCTCTTCCCCGGGCATTGCCTGCATCACTTTTTTTACGATATCTTCATGCGCATGGAAAAACTCACATTGCTCAACCGGCTCAAAATCCTGCCTCATCGCGCCCTCCTTTTTACATATGAATAATTGTTCATATGTTATTTTGTCTATATTATATTCGATTCACCGCAAAAGTCAACCTTTTTTTACAAAATTTCAACAGCCGCGTTCTTTACAGAATTTTCCTTAAAAATTTTGGCTTGTTTTTGCCTTTTGGGGCATCCTAGTTTTGGAGGCAAACAGGCGGCCAGTTCACCTGTTTGTTTCCGCCCGAAAATGGGCAAATAAAAAAGAGCGCAAAGGATATTCCGCCATCGGCGTATTTTCCTATCTGCGCTCTTTTCCTTTTCCGAGCTATTTTTTCTCATTTGCCGCTATTTCGTCGTGCTGCCAAACCCGCCATCTCTTAGGGCAGAGGCCGCATCATCTTCCGTGATGCCAAAGGGAAGAAAAATCCCCTGCATCATGCCCTGCCCTGCGGCGATATGCAGCGTCTTGCCTTCCCGGGAATCGTTGGTCAGCTTGCATTGAATATGCCCCTCGTTTTGGGAGCCGTAGTAATCGCTGTCGATAATACCCACGGTGTTATTGAGCTGCATGCGGAATTTGAATCCCAGCCCGCTGCGCGGAAAGCACTGCAAAACCCAGCCTTCCTGCATGCGTGCGCGGATTCCTGTGGGCAAATGGATTTGCTCTCCCGGCGCCAGAGAGAAATCGATGGGCGAAAAAAAGTCGTATCCGGCAGAGCCTGCCGTCGCCCGCTGGGGCAGGCGCAGCTGCTCGTATGCCGCCAGCGCTCTGGCCTCTCCGCCCCCCAGGAGCTGCTCAAAATCCTCTAAAAACCGCTGTTTGGAAACCAATTCAAACCGGGCAATCCTCTGCATTTTTCTTCCCTACCCCTCACTTTTTTTCTATCATACCATATTTGCCCCGCTCTTTTCCAGCAGACTAGGCACAAAAAGCACTTTTCCAGAATAGGATAAGAATAATCAGCATTTTGGAGGTTACCTTGAATCAGACTCAATATCCAAATATCGATCGGTATGCACAGAAGAACCGCCAGGATCAGGAAATGGAAGCCATGGGCATCGATTCCTCTGCTGTGGATTTCAATGCGCCGCAGACCTATGAGGAGTTTTTAAATCAGAACCCTGCAAAAGGGACGCTGAAAATCCAGGCTTTCACAGCCCGGCAGGCGCTGCCCGTGCCCGGGGTTCATGTGATTGTCAGCAAGCGCTTCGGAGACGAAAACCACGTTTTCTTCGAGGGCACGACGGACGAAAGCGGCCTGATCGACGATATCACGCTTCCGGCGCCCATGCGGGGCAGCTCGGAAAAGCCCTTCCAGCCGCACCCTTTCGCGCTCTACGATATTCAGGCGGAGCACCCTTCCTACCGGCAGCAGGATCTGAAGTACGGCGCCATTTTCGAGGGGATCAAATCCATCCAGCCCATTGATCTCATGCCTGGCCCTCGAGGATAAGGAGGATATATGGCAACATTCACCATACCTGAATATATTACTGTGCATCTTGGCCCTCCCGGCTCCAACGCACAGAACATCACCGTTCCCTTCCGGGATTATATTAAAAACGTCGCTTCCAGCGAAATTTACCCGACCTGGCCAGAGGCCGCGCTGCGCGCCAACATCCTGGCCCAGACTACATATGCCCTCAACCGCATCTACACAGAATGGTACCGCAGCCAGGGGTACGATTTTGACATCACCAACTCCACAGCTTACGATCAGTCCTTCGTCCCCGACCGCGATATTTTTGCAAACATCTCGCAGATCGTAGATGAAATTTTCAACAACTATGTCGTCCGGCAGGGCAGCGTCGCCCCATATTTCACGCAATATTGCAGCGGCGCGCTGCGGCAATGCGAGGGGCTCTCCCAATGGGGCACTGTGGAGCTGGCCGAGCAGGGATATGTCCCCTATGAGATCCTGCAATACTATTATGGAGATGATATCAATATCGTGTTTGACGCACCTATCGCACCCACCGTTCGCTCCTATCCTGGCATCCCCCTCAAGCTGGGCAGCGCCGGAGAGGACGTCAGAACCATCCAGCGCCAGCTCAACCGCATCGGGGATAACTATCCTGCCATTCCCAAAATCGAAGTTGTCAACGGCATTTTCACGCCTGAAACCGAGGCCGCCGTGCGCAAATTCCAGCAGATTTTCAACTTGACGGTGGACGGCATCGTGGGCGAGGCCACATGGTATAAGATCAAGTATCTGTATGTTACAGTCAAGCGCCTTTCCGAGCTGGAAACCGAGGGCGTTGCCCTTTCGGAAGTCAGCCGGCTCTACCCTGGCCAGCTTTCGCAGGGAGATGTCAGCAACTATGTCCGCGTGCTGCGCTACTATCTGGGTGTCATCGGCTATTTCGACCCGGAGATCCCCGTCATCTCCCTGGGCGATACCTTCGACGAGCAGACGGCGGAAGTCGTCCGCGCATTTCAGCAGCAAAAGGGCCTGCCCGTCACGGGGGAAGTGGACCGCGATACTTGGAACGCCATTTTGCTGGCCTATGCCGATGTCCGCTCCTCTCTGCCCGAAGCCTTTTCCTATTCGGATTTCGTCTACCCGGGCCGAATCCTCACGCCGGGCGTCTCGGATTGGGATGTGCGCGTCTTGCAGCAGATGCTGTCCGTCATCACAGAGGCCAACCCAAACATGCCGCAGGTCAGCGTAACTGGGACATACGACCAGGCCACAGAGGACGCCATCCGCCAGATCCAAGAACAGTATGGCATCCCCGCCACCGGCCAAACCGGCGCGATCACATGGAATGCCGTCGTGGAAGAGTATTTGCGCGTGGCAGGCTAGCCTTGCATCTCGGGCAGAAAACGCGCCAAAAAGCTGCGCACTGCCGCTTCGTATTCCTGCTGATGGAGGAAATAGGCTGTGGCATGATCGGCTGTGGGCGCCAAAAAAAGCTGCTTAGGGCCGGCGTACCCGCGATACATCTCTTCCGACATCCAGGTAGGAACAAAGCGATCCCGCTGCCCATGGATGAATAGGATGGGAACCCTCGCCTTTTTCAGCTGCTCTCTGGCGGAGCACTGGGCAAACGTGTAGCCTGCCCGCAGCTTGCAGATGGCGCTGGCAATCGGCAAAAACGGGATGGCGGGCAGATGGTAGTATTCATGCAAAACATGCCGGAATTCCTCCAGGGCGGAAGTAAAGCCGCAATCCGCGATCACCCCTTGGAGCTTCTCCGGCCGCTCGCCTGCCGCCATGAGCACAGTCGCCGCTCCCATGGAGACGCCGTGCAGCAAAATTTTGCAGGGCTCTCCCATGCGCTGGCGCAGATACTGCATCCAAAGCAGGCAGTCTTTGTGATCCAGCCACCCAAACCCGATGAGCCTGCCGCCGCTGTTTCCATGCGCCCGGTTATCCGGGATGAGCAGCGCATAGCCCATCTGATAGAAAAATTTTGCAAACACGCTAAAGTTGGTTTTCCCATCCGTCTTATGCCCGTGAATGGCAAGCACCACCTTGCCCTGCTCCGAACGCTGGGAAGGATAGAACACCGCGTGCAGCGGCGTGCCGTCCTGTGCAAAAATCTGCACCTGCTCGCTTGGCAGTGCATCCAAAAAGGCCTCTCCTTCATGGATGCGCGGCATGTGCGGCAGCCATTTTTTTGCTGGCGGCTTTTGCTTTTTGCGCGGCCTGGTGCGCACCAGGGCATAGCGATACAGCGCATACGAGATGAGCAAAATTAGAAGGGCAAGAACGCCCAGTATGAGCAAAACCCAGGAAAACACATTCATTTTATCTCTCCATATTTTGGTTTTCTTAAAATAAATTACTGCAATTGACAAAATTTGCTTAGCCCTTTGTCATTTTCAAGCCGCGGGCCATATGCTATAATTGCAATAGTGAGGTGAAGCAATGTTCAGAGAATTTTTCGATTGCATCCGCGATCTTTATTATACCGATACAGTCCAGGCCATGCAACACACAACGCAGCATGTGCCCACGGTCAACTGCCTGGAGCACTGCCTGTTCGTCTCGTTTGTGAGCTACCGCATGGCAAAAAAGCGCGGGCTGGATTACCGTGCCGCGGCGCGGGGCGCGCTTTTGCACGATATGTTTCTCTACGACCAGCACGATAAGCGCAACTATGTCGGCCGGCATGCGGCCTACCACCCTTTGGCCGCCCTTCGCAACGCGACGGCGCGCTTTTCGCTCTCCGAAGTGGAAAAAGATTGCATCCTGGGCCATATGTGGCCGTCTGCCGGGCAAAAACCGCGCTTTGCGGAATCCAAAATTGTGAATCTGGCAGATAAAATCTGCGCGACGGCAGAGGTGCTGCATATTTACCACCTGCTGCGCATTCGGCGCTGGCTGCTGGCCACGCTTTTGCAGCCACAGCGCGCATAGCAAAAGGGAAGGCGATTGCCTTCCCTTTTTCAATAAGAGGCTGGCACCCAACGCAGAGTGCCAACCCCTTTATTTTTTATCAGGAGATTGCCAAAACTCTCACTGAAAGACTTATGGTTCCCGCCTTCTATCAAGGCAGGTGCCTCATTTCGTGATTATTTTGCCGTTTTGCATCTTCTTCTAACCCAGCTCCCGGATTTCCACAAAAACCTCTTCGCCCCGCATCACTTTGACGATTCGATCATGTGCGGCAGAGAGCGAGGAAGAGCTCTTGCCACCGTTAAGCGCAGAGCTGGTCGGCACGACGACATGATGCCCATCTCCATATTCCACAAACACTTTGCATGGAATATAGCCCACATTTTGCAGCTCTATCCCATCTTCCTTCCGAGCCAAATCCAGTTTTAAAATGATGGTATCATTGTTGATCTCCCGGCCCATGCCCGAGACGAAATTGCCCATGGAGAAGATGCAGGGGACGCTCCTGCCGTCTGCCGCAGTGAAGATCTTCGGGCCCTGCAGGCAGTGCGAATGCGAGCCGGCGATAAAATCCACCCCGGCATCTGCCATCTGCTGGGCGTGCTCCACCTGCTTTTGCGTGTAATCGTGCGTATTTTCTACGCCCCAATGGTTATACGCGATGATAAATTCCGCTCCAGCTTCGCGTGCCGCCGCCACATCCGCCCTGACGTTCTCCTCGGAATACCTTCTGATCAAAAGCGACTTCTGCGCATCCGGGATAGCCAGCTCACCGTATTTGGTGTTGAGAATTTCCGTATAGGAGAGAACTGCAACTTTGATGCCGTTGACATTTGCCAGAAGGAACCTCGGCTCGCCGGCCTGGGTAAACGTGCCGGTGTGGGCGATGAGATAGGTATCCAGCATCTGCACCGTCTCATAAAGCCCCATGGTTCCCGTATCTCCGGCGTGGTTGTTGGCCGTAACCACAGCATCCCAGCCCGCATAGCGAACTGCATCGAGGAACGTCGCCTGGGCATTGCAGTGCGGGTTATCCTGCACGGTTTTCTCCGCCGCCGTATAGGGGCTGGAATAGGAGAGGCATGTCTCCAAATTTCCGACGACAAAATCTCCCTCTGCGAAGATGGGGCGCACCAGCCGGAAGCTGCTGTTGTAGTTATAGCTCTTGCTGGTTTTGGCCGCATACTGCTGCGAGGAAAGGCACATGAGATCGCCCGTCAGCAAAATGCTCGCCTCCCCCGTATCCGAAGCTTCCGGATTCTGCCAAATCCCATCTGTTTTTTGGAATCTAGGGGCAGTAATCTCGCCCAGCGGCGCGTATGGCTTGCTGGAAGTGACCCAGACGGCGACGGAATCCTGGTATTTGCCTGCCTGCGCGCTCACGCGCGCCGTCCCTTTGCCCACGGCCACCACTCTGCCCTGGCTATCCACAGTGGCGACGCTCTCGTCATTGCTGGACCAAACTGCCTGCCCCTGCACTTCCCGAGTGAGATGGCAGCTCAGCTGCCCCTCCTGCCCCGGCTCCAGCGCAAGATAGGCCTGCTCGATATGGACGCCCGGCGCCTCCGGCATCCCCGTTACCTCAATTTTCAGCTCGCCCGAGGCATTTTCGTTCACAACAGAGATGGTGCATTCGCCCACTCCAACGGCCACAATCTCTCTCTGCTCGTTTACCAGCGCAACCGTCTCATCGCTGGAGGCATACCACATCGCACCGTCTGGCGCAACATCCTCTGCATAGCAATCCTCTAAGGCGACAACATCGCCCTGCCGCATTTCCAGTGATTCCAAGGCGAAAGCCGGAATTGGCTCTGCGCTGGGCTCGGAGCTCGGGCTTTGCCCTGGCGCAGCCGTCTGCTCGGTTTGCTCTGCACAGCCAGAGAAAACACAGACCAGCGCCAAAATCAGCAAAAGTGCCGTAACTTTTCTTGCCTTCATCTTTCCTCTTTTCCTTCTCTATTGTTTCACTATACCATATCGCTAGCGCGCGTTGTGCGCTGCCAGTAGCCGTCAATGAACGTTCCGGCCTCGGAAGGGTGCAACCCTTTCGTTTCGGCCAGGCGTTCATTATACCATGTCGGCGGCGCGCGTTGTGCGCTGCCGGTAGCCGTCAATGAACGTTCCGGCCTCGGAAGGGTGCAACCCTTTCCTTTAGGCCGGGCGTTCATTATACCATATCCAGCGCACAAAAGACAATCCAGATTTTGCCGCTCATATCACTGCGAAAAGATGCCCTCGCCTTTAGAGGCGGAGGCGTCTCAGTCTTTTCATGGAGTTCGCCAATCTCCCACCGAAACCCTAAGAATTGAAAAAGGGCAGGGACTTCATCCCTGCCCAAAGCATATTCTCGCGCCATTATTTTTGTTTAGAAATGCTGCAAAATGCTGCAAGCATCAGTAATTCACGATTTCTGGTATCCTCTCTCCCGCTCTATCTCCAGGATATTGGTGATATTTTGAATCTGATAGCTGTTCATGCGGCTGCGCACGATCTCGTCATCCTCGGTATCCGGAAGATACCATTTGAATTGACGGAAATAATCCCCGATCTGACGATTCAGCGTAAAAATCTTGCCGGACACCGCATACATCCCGTTGCGCAAAACCGAAAGCTCGAATTCACTCGCCTGCTCCAGCTCTTCTCTGGTATAGCAGCGGCCGGAGCCTGCGATAACCCAAAACTCCAAATTTTCCGCAGTGGCCTCTGCATAATAGGTATCCAGCGCGGCAAGCAGTTCGCTGCAGCGGGAATCAAAGCAGTAGTAGCTCTCTTGGCGGTGCTCCAGCATATAGGTATCCTCAAACTGCAGCACAATTTGCTGCCCGGCCGGGTCTTCCCCTTCCAGTTTTTCCTGCACCTGCAAAACCAAGACATCTCCATCCCACTGCGCTATATAGCTTTGAATTCGATAGCGCGTCAGCCGGGGCAGATGCGCCGCGCCGCTCCAGGCGCCGGTCTGGGCATCCAGCCCCTTCCAAAGCGCGCTTTCTTCCGCGACAAACCCGCCCAGCGCGCTTGCCCCTTTGATGCCATCCGTCTCCCAGCTTTGCGTCAGTATTGCTTCCACTTTTTGCTCAAACTGAGCGATGAACTCCGCTAATTGCGTCTCTTCCTCTTGCGTCAGCTCCCTGGCAGACTGCGCCATATCCGAGGCTGCCTCCTGCCCGCCTGCGCTTTGCGCAAAACCATCCTCGGGCAGAGCCTCGGCAGCCTCTGTTCCCTTCTCCGCGAAGGCTCCAAGATGGATACATAAAAAACCGGCCACAACGCCAAAAGCCAGGAGCAGGAGCGTTGCGAGCATAGCAAAACCCGAGCCTCTCCCTTTCTTTTTGGGAGATTCCCAGCCCTTCGCTTTTTCAATAAAATCAGCGCCTGTGAGCGAGCCGTGCGCAGCAGCTTTGGATTGCTGCCACCCTTCCGAAAGCTCAGCCCCACAATGAGGGCAATGCTTCTGGCCTGGCGCAAGCTCCGCTCCACAATCGGGGCAAAAATAGCCCATACTGTGCCTCCTCGCAACCACTTTACTTGATTTGATTATACCACGTTCTGCCTTTCCGGCAAATAAACATCGTGTAAATAAAAAACCGCGTTTTCCCTTTCGGAGCGCGGTTTTTTGCCCAAATTATGGATAGCCGCTTAGCCCAGCTCCTGCATTTGCTGTGCAATGCTCTGTTCACAGGAGCGCATGGCCAAGATCGTGCGGCTGAGCAGCTCGTCCAGCTCCCAGCCCAGCATCTCTGCACCGCTTCGGATGACATCCCTGCTGCATCCGGCGGCAAAGCGCTTGTCCTTAAACTTCTTTTTCAGGCTGGAAAGCTCCATATCCGAGACGCTCCCAGATGGCCGCATCCGGGCAGCCGCGCCAATCAGCCCGGTCAGCTCGTCAGTTGCAAACAGCACTTTTTCCATCTCGTGCTCGGGCTTTACCTCCGAGACCAGCCCATACCCATGGCTGCACACCGCATGGATCAGCTCTTCGCTGGCGCCTCCCTGCCGCAATAGCTCCGGGGCTTTGCTGCAATGCTGCTCCGGGAACTGCTCAAAATCGATATCGTGCAGCAGGCCGGCAATCCCCCAGAAATCTTCCTGCTCCGAATAGCCCAGCTCTTTGGCGTAATAGCGCATCACGCCCTCTACCGTCAGCGCATGCAGCAGATGGAACGGCTCTTTGTTATATTCTCTCAGCAGCTGCATGGCTTGCTGCCTTGGCATAGTTTGCATCGTATTTCCCTCCTTTTTTGGCGCAGCAAGCATTTTTTGGCTGTTATCCTTGCGCCGTGCTTTATTCAGTATAGCATATTTCTTAGAAATTTGCTCGCTTACACTGCCGCATTTTTCTGCACGCAAAAAACCGGCGCAAATGCGCCGGCCTTTTGTTTGATAATCTCGATGCTCTCGGCAAAAGAGTTATTCGCTGAGCCTCTTTACGATGAGCGTCGTATTCGCATAGCCACCCGTGGTGACATTGATATTGCCATTCACCTGGCCTGTAGCAGCAATCGCCAAGTCCAGACGATCCCCCGGCATCAAATTCACGAGCGCCTGGGAGTCGAACCGCCCGACATACAGCGTGGTATCGCCGCCTTGCAGCAGTCTCTGCGTATCCTGCGTTTCCGGCATCACAGCGCCGTTCCTCCGCACTGCAACGCGCAGCGTGCCTGCCGTACTTGCCTGAACGGCTACATCATAAGAGACTTCATAATCCCCCGGCTCTTGGATGCTGAGCGAACCATCTGTGCTGGCCACGACGCCCCGTGCCGGCATCGCCGTATTCATGGAAAACGGCTGATAGGCATCGGGAGTTGTCAGTGTCAACTGCTGCGTACCATTCTGATAGAGGCCACCGTATGCCGCAATTGCGCTTCCATCTTTTCCTGGTTCTCCCATGGGAATACTGAATTCCAAAACCGGCTCTGTATCCGTCCCGATATTCACAACGCTCGCCTCTGTGTTGGGCGGCAATGTTCTGGTTTCACCAATCCGGACAGCCGGCGTTTCACCATCCTCGCCATCATCTCCCCGTGGACCTGTCGGGCCAGTGGGGCCGGTCGGTCCTGTTGCTCCCCGCGGGCCAGTGGGGCCGGTCGCTCCCGTGGCACCGGTCGCACCTGTCGGGCCGGTTGCACCTGTTACACCAGTGGCTCCGGTAGGACCTGTCGGGCCTTGCGGGCCTGTCGCTCCTGTGGGACCGGTGGCTCCGTTTGCACCCGTCACTCCAGTGGGTCCTGTCGGACCGGTCGGGCCTTGCGGGCCCGTCGCCCCCGTGGCACCGGTGGCTCCGTTCGCGCCTGCCGCTCCGGTGGCTCCCGTAGGACCGCTTGGGCCTTGCGGGCCTGTTGCGCCCGTGGCGCCGGTGGTTCCATTTGCACCTGCTGCCCCGGTAGCTCCCGTAGGACCTGTCGGGCCTTGCGGGCCGGTTGCTCCCGTGGGGCCGGTGGCCCCGTTCGCGCCTGCCGCACCAGTAGCTCCGGTAGGCCCTGTCGGGCCAGTCGGACCCATCGCGCCGTTTAATCCGTTTGCGCCCGTAGCGCCTGTGGCACCTTGCGGACC
>JAHZHM010000274.1 GCA_019420265.1 Clostridiales bacterium | reverse complement strand
CTGAAAAATCAGGCTCTGCTGTGCCTGCGGCGGATGCAGGCGCCGCAGCCCTATATCGCGTATCTTTCGGGAAAGATTGCGGAAGTGCGCGTGGGGGTTGTGGAAGAGATGAGCACGGATTTTGCGGGCAGCCATCAGCGCGTTTTGGAGGAGATCGTCGCTTTGGCCTCGGATTACGGCTGGAAGCGGTATATGCCCAGCGCGATTGAGCTGATGGGAAAATACCTCGGCGCTTTCCGCAAGGCGCCGGCCATGCGCAGCATTCGTGCATGGGCAGGGGCGTTTCTGTGCCTGGCGGCCAGGCAGGAGCAGCAGGATCTGGCAGAGGATATGCAAAGAAGTGCGGGGGTAGAAAAAGGCGCGCTGCATAGATGTATGCGAGCGATTGACAAAAAACTGGAGGAAAAGGAACCATGCAGCTGCAAGTGATCGATTTTCATGCCCGCTTTATGCAGGATTATATGCAGTGGTGCCAGGAAAACGAGGAACTGGCCAAAGAGGAAGAGCATCTGGAAGAACGGTTTTACGATCTCTACGATACCTGGATGGAGAGCCCCAAAGAGTGGCTGGAGGGCAAAAGCCCGATGCAGTATTTCCATGAAATTGGGGATGCGCGGCTGTATGTCTCTGCGATGATAGAGTATATTCTGGAAGAGGTGGAGCTGCCCGATCCGTTGCTGCACTGCCTTTTGGAGTATAAGGAAGAGATTTATCCCATTTTTCTGGGCATTCTCTATGCGGATAACCTGGAGGATAAGGATGTTACGCCCGAACAGCTTCTGGAAATCCAGGGGCACATCGTCTCTCTGCTCGAGCAAATGCAAATGCCGCATCCCTATGAGCAGTATCTGAACATTCTGCGCGATTTGCAGGAGGATTCGCTTTTTGCAGAAGAGGCGACGGCGGCGCTGGCAGAAGCCGGAGAGCAAGTGCGCGAGCAGGTGTTTGAAGCCTATGCCGTCGCTGGAGGGTATGCGAAAAAGTGCCTGCTGGATCTCATTTCCTACTATTCGGGCGATGCGCGGGCGCTGGAAATTTTATTGGAAGAGTTTGCTGCGCCGGAAGCGGATATCGCCTTTTTGGCAGAATGCCTGGGGCGGCTGGGCGATGAGGGCGCGCTGGATAGCCTGCGGGCAGCCATCGCGGATGACGGCATCGAGTATTATGAATTTCGGGAACTGCGCAATGCCATCGAGGCGATAGGCGGCGAGGAGATCCCAGATCGGGATTTTTCCGGCGATGCGCTCTATGATTATCTGGCTGCGGCGCAGGAAGAGAATGGTGCAGTATGAGCAAACAGCTATGTTATGCGGCGTGTTCCTTTGGGCTGGAGGCGGTGGTTGCAAGGCAGTTGGAGCAGCTGGGGCTAGAGGAAGTGCGGGCGAGAGATGCTCGGGTATACTTTCATGCGGATGAAGAGGGCATTGCGCGGGCGAATCTCTGGCTTTCCGCGGCAGATCGGGTCTATCTCGTGCTTTCCGAGTTTCTTGCGGCGACGTTTGAAGAGCTCTTTCAGGGAGTGAAAGCAATAGCCTGGGCGGATTATCTGCCCAAAACGGCGCTGTTTCCTGTTCTGGCAGATTCCGTCCGCTCCACGCTGAAAAGTGTGCCGGATATTCAGTCTGTTTCGAAAAAGGCGGTTGTGGAGGCGCTGAAAAACGCATATGGCGTTTCCTTCTTTCGGGA
>JAHZHM010000273.1 GCA_019420265.1 Clostridiales bacterium | reverse complement strand
ATCAAGGATGAAAACGGCCAGCTCAAGCTTCTGCCCGAGCTAGCGGAACAGTTGTTTTACGATGATATGCTCATCCGGCGCATTGATGATGCGATTTTAAGCGAGGAGGAGATTGCGGATCAGGCATCTCCGGCGCTGCGGGATATTCGGCGCAGGCAGAGAAGCGAGAACGCCTTTGTGCGCGAAAAGCTGAACGCGATCATCCGCAGCAAAGAGCATGCGGCGCATTTGCAGGATGCGATCATCACCATGCGAAATGGGCGGTATGTCGTTCCGGTCAAACAGGAATACCGCGGCAATGTCCCAGGGCTGATTCATGGGCAATCGGCCAGCGGCGCGACGCTGTTCATCGAGCCCATGAGCATCGTGGAGGCGAATAACCGGCTGCGCGTTTTGGAAGAAGAGGAAAAACAGGAGATCGAGCGGATTCTGCTGGAGCTTTCCTCGCTGGCCGGGGCTTACACTTACGAAATGCAGGCGGACCTAGATCTTCTGACCTACCTGGACTTGGTGTTTGCCAAGGCGGCATTGGCCATTCGCATGAAGGCCATGCCCATTGCTTTCAATGAGGACGATACGATCGATATTCGCTCGGGCCGGCATCCGCTGATCGATGCCAAAGAGGTGATCCCGGTCTCTGTTTCGATTTCAGATGAGCATAGGACGCTCATCATCACGGGGCCCAATACCGGCGGCAAGACGGTTACGCTCAAGATGGTCGGCCTGTTTTCGGCCATGGCGCAAAGCGGGCTGTTCCTGCCCGCGCTGGAGGGAAGCAGCCTGCCGCTCTTTGAGAAAATCTTTGCGGATATTGGCGATGAGCAGAGCATCGAGCAATCGCTCTCGACGTTCAGCTCGCACATGCGCAATATCATCTATATTTTGCGCAAAGCAGAGGCGCACTGCCTGGTGCTCATCGACGAGATGGGCGCGGGCACGGACCCGGAAGAGGGGACGGCGCTGGCGCTGGCTATTTTGGATGAGCTGAACAGCCGGGGCTGCAAATTGCTGACGACCACGCATTACAGCGAGATTAAGGCTTATGCGATGAACGCCGAGGGCTTTGAAAATGCCAGCATGGAGTTTGACGCGCAGTCTCTGCGGCCGACATACCGGCTGATTATGGGAGTTGCAGGCTCCAGCAATGCGTTTCTCATTTCCAAGAGGCTGGGCTTAAAAGCGCCGATCATCGAAAAAGCCAAGGGCTTTATGCGCCAAGAGCGGCTGGAATTCGATAGCCTCATTTTGCAGGCCGAACGCACGAGAAAGCAGGCAGAGCGGGAGCTGGAGCGGGCAAAGCAGATGCAGGAGCACGCCAAAGAGGTGGATAGCCGAGCCAAGAAGCTGGAAAAAGAGCTGGCGGAAAAGCGCAAGAGCGCCATCGAGCGCGCGCAAAAGGAGGCGCTGGAGATCGTCAAACAAGCGCAGGAGGAGACAGAGCAACTCATCCGGGAGGCGCGCAAGCTGAGAAGCCAGAGCGAGAGCCAGGCGACCCGGACGACGGAGAAAGTCCGCAGAGAGATTTCCGCCAAAAAAGAGGTGCTCAAAAAGAAAACAGAGCCCAAGCGCCGCCCGGCCACGCCGGCAAACCCGGCCAAGCTTTCGGTTGGGCAGACGGTGCATATCTATAGCCTGGATGTGGACGCCACAGTCTCCAGCCTGCCGGATGCCAAAGGCATGGTGGGCGTGCAGGCG
>JAHZHM010000272.1 GCA_019420265.1 Clostridiales bacterium | reverse complement strand
TGACGCTCGCCGCAATATAGCCAACTTCCCCTGCTTTCAGGCTCTGGGTAGGCAGGAGCCTGGGCGTGAAAATGCCCACTTCCGTGACGTCGTACTCCTTCTCCGTCGCCATAAACCGAATGATATCCCCGGTTTTGACGCTTCCCTCTTTGACGCGCACAAAACTGATGGCGCCTTTATAGTTATCGTAGAAGGAATCGAAGATCAGCGCCTTCAGCGGCGCGGAAGAATCCCCTTTGGGCGGGGGCAGATAATCCACAATCGCATCCAGAACGCTCTCGATATTCAGGCCGGTTTTGGCACTGATGCGCGGCGCATAGCTGCAGTCTAACCCAATGACATCCTCAATTTCCTGCGCCACCTCATCCGGCCGCGCCGAAGGCAAGTCCACCTTATTGATGACGGGCAAAATTTCCAGGTCATTATCCAGCGCCAGATAGACATTGGCCAGCGTCTGCGCCTCAATGCCCTGGCTGGCATCCACCACAAGGATCGCCCCTTCGCACGCCGCCAGAGAACGGGAAACTTCATAGGTAAAGTCCACATGCCCGGGCGTATCGATGAGGTTAAAGGTATATTCAACGCCATCCTTCTCATGGAACATGCGCACCGCCTGGGATTTGATGGTGATGCCGCGCTCGCGCTCCAGATCCATCTGATCCAGCAGCCGATCCTCCATCTCCCGCATGGAGACGGTTTTTGTTTTTTCAATTAAGCGATCGGCCAGGGTGGATTTGCCGTGGTCGATATGCGCGATAATGCAAAAATTACGAATGGTATCCTGCCTGTTCATACTACCTCCAAAATAGCTCTCCTATATCTTATGAGAATTTTCTAAAAAAAGCAAGGATGCGCCGGGAAAATCCGCATCTCTGCGCCCGCCGGAAAACCCAAATAAAAAACCGGCAATTCGCCGGTTTTTTATTTGCTCTGCCAGATTAGAGGTTCTTGCCGCAGCACTTTTTGTATTTTTTGCCGCTGCCGCAGGGGCAGGGATCGTTGCGGCCAACCTTGTTTTCGTTGATGATCTGGCCGGATTTGCGCCATGCTTTGGTGATCTCCCGGCGCTTTTCCTCCGAAAGAACGCCTTCCCATTCGGGCAGGGTATAGAGCCATTTTGCCTTGGCATCCAGCATATTATAGAAGAGCTTTTCAAAATCCACTCTCAGCTCGATCTCCGTCTCCTCTTCCAGAGCGGCGATCTCATAGCTGGAAACCAGGCTCTCGTTGATGCCATCCATAAATCCGGTGAAAACCTCGGGGCTCATTTCAAACTGCTCTGCCAGCTCCGAAAGCTTTCCTGCAAAAACCTTCTCCGGCTCCGCGAGAATTTTCTTATAATTCTCTGTCTCTGCCGCAAAATACTCCTGCCAATATGCCAGCTGTGCTTCCTGCGTCTGCTGCATGTCCGCCAGCTGCTGCCACTTTTCGTATAGTGTCATCCCATTTTCCTCTTTTATTTCAATGATTAATAAAGGCTCTCGAGATTCTCCCGAATTGCCTGAATAAACTGGCTCGAATTGACGGCCCTGACGTTCTCCAGCGTAGAGAGAAGCGCCAAATCCTTGGTCATAATGCCGCTCTCAATCGTGCGCAGCGTGGCCTGCTCCAGCTTCTCTGCAAACCCCATCAATTCCTGGTTGCCGTCCAGTTCGCCGCGCTTTCTGAGCGCGCCCGACCAGGCGAAAATCGTGGCGACCGAGTTGGTGGAAGTTTCTTCGCCTTTGAGGTGCTTATAGTAGTGGCGCGTAACCGTGCCATGGGCGGCCTCGTATTCATAGTTGCCATCCGGTGAAACCAGAACCGAAGTCATCATCGCGAGGCTTCCGAAAGCCGTCGCCACCATATCGCTCATGACATCGCCGTCGTAGTTTTTCAGCGCCCAAATGAACCCGCCTTCTGAGCGCACCACCCGGGCAACGGCATCGTCGATAAGGGTATAGAAATATTCCAAGCCCGCGGCCTTGAACTGCTCTGCATACTCGGCATCATAGATCTCCTGGAAAATATCTTTGAACGTGTGGTCATACTGCTTGGAGATGGTATCTTTGGTGGAAAACCAGAGGTCTTTCTTCTCGCCCAGAGCAAACTGGAAGCAGCTTCTGGCAAAGCTCTTGATGGAATCGACTGTGTTATACATCGCCAGGGCAATGCCGCCGTTCTCGTTATATTCATAGACGGGCAGCCGCTCTTCTTTTCCGTTTTGCGAGACAATCAGTTCTACCTTCCCGCCGCCCGCAACTTTGGATTCCGTATCCCGGTAAATATCGCCGAACGCATGGCGGGCGATGGTAATGGGCTGTTTCCAGGTGCGCACATAGGGCTCGATCCCCTTGACCAAAATGGGCGTGCGGAAAACAGTGCCATCCAGCACGGCGCGGATCGTCCCGTTGGGGCTTTTATACATTTCCTTCAGATGATATTCCTCGACCCGCTGTGCGTTGGGCGTGATGGTCGCGCATTTGACGCCCACGCCGCATTTTTTGATGGCGTTGGCTGCGTCGTAAGTAACCTGATCGTTCGTCTCATCCCGATACGGCAGGCCAAGATCGTAATACTCTGTTTTCAGATCGACAAACGGGCACAAAAGCTCCTCTTTGATCTGCCCCCAGAGAATGCGCGTCATCTCATCGCCATCCATCTCCACAAGCGGGGTGCTCATCCTGATTTTTTCCATGTAATCTATTTCGTCCTCTCTAAAAAATTATTTGCTGCATTTCTCGGCCAGATCGTAGAAGAAGGGAATGCGCAAAAAGCTGTCGCCCAAAGCGCGCGCCAGGCCGATGATCATAATGATACCATAAAGAACATAGAGCACGGCAATCAAAATGGAGAAAAGCACTCCAATGACCGGGATTTTCGCAAAAAAGAACAGCACCATATTCAAAAGAATCACGCCGATCAGAGTAAACAGAGACATCAGGCAATGCCGGCGGATCGTCTTATCATTGTAATCAAAAATCAAGAACAAAAAGCTGCCCAGGAACGGGATAAGATAGATCAAAAGATATGCCAGCCTAACGTCCACACCGATGCTCGATTTCTTGTTCATATTGCTTCCCCCTTTGCTCATAGAACATATATTTTCTTGCTTTTCATACTATCACAAAATTCGCCAAAATGGCAATGGAATTGGCAAATTTTCGGCATATTTACAAAACTTTCACGGTTCTCTCGCAAAAAGCCCCGCCCATGCCTTTTTGAAGGAATTTAGACATCCATCCAAATGGGCGCATGATCAAAGGCCGGCAGAAAAACCTCGAGAAAATCCTGCATGGAAATGCGCAGGCTGGAAGTGTTGACGCAAGGGTGGCACCCCAGCACTTCCTGGCTTCGTATTTCATGGTCCAACACCAGCTGCACACGCCCATCCGCATCGTTCATCAGCCCCAAAACGCTCACAGACCCCGGCTGTAAATCCAAAAAGGCTTCCATCTGCTCTGGCCTGCCAAAAGAGAGGCGGGAAACGCCAAGCTGCCCTGCAAGCTTTTTGAGATCCGCGCGCTTTTCCGCGGGCAATGTTACCATGAAATACCGGGTTTTATCCGCATTGCGCAAAAAGAGGTTTTTCAGATTGGGAATGCCCAGCGCCGCATCGATGGCGTCGCAGGAGCCATCCGCAGCAGAATAAACTGCCGGGTGATCCAGGCGCGCAAAGGGAATATTCAGCCGCTGCAGGGCAGCATATACCCGCATCTCACGCTCGCTGCGCTGCTCCTTTGGCGCGCCATCGCAAATGGGGCCCATTTTCATCCGGCTCGTGGCGCTCGCCGCCTCTCCAGCTTGCCCAACATACTTTTCCATGATGTAATGCCCCTCGCTGTCCGGCTGCTGGCTGGTGTAGGAGTAGCCCATCTTATGGTAAAAGGCATGTGCGGTGATGGAGGCAGGGATGGTGATCTTTCCCCCGCCGCACGCCCGCACATACTCCTCGCCTGCCGCGATGAGCGCCTGGCCAATCCCCTTTCTATGGTATTCCGGCTGAACAAAGATGGTCAGAAAATAGTATTCGCCTTTTTTGCCGCTCCAGGATGGTGCAACCGTCAAAATGCCGACGGGCTCGTCCCCTTCTGCCGCCACAAAAACCTCTCTTTTTGCCGCAAAATTCCGAATCTGCTCCGGCCCAAAATTTAGAATTATCTGCCGCATCTTGTGTATCGGATAATCCCTGGCATTGACCTCCAGCAAATTTCGGACGACGATCTCCGAAAGTTTTTCAGCATATTCTTCCCGATAGCCAACAATCTGCATTTTCTATCTATTCCTCGCTCTGCTTCGCATCTTCCTCTTGATCTGCCTGCGCCATCATCTGCTTGCCCGCCCGAACGCCATAGCACATAGCGCCGACGGCCTCATAAATCGCGCCAATGGCAAAATAGGGCCAAACGCTGTCAAACTGCAAAAATACCTGCTGCACGCTTTTGCCCAGCGTGTCAAAATATGCGGCCAGCAAATTGCCATGATAGTAGGCAGCGGCATATGCGGGGAAATTGCTTCCCGTAAAGCCCAGCCCCTGCACATGAATCACGCCGATGGAAATGGCCGTGGCCAAGAAGCCGAATAAAAACACAATGGGCAGGAAGATCGCAAAAAAGCCTTTTGCCTGTTTTCCGCCAAAAGAAAAATAGCCATAGTAGACAAAAAGCGCCAGGACGAACCCAAAGCTCAGATGCAGGTTTCCCCCCACAAAATATGCCGCCAGCACCCACATCAAAAACGCCAGAATGCCGCCCAGCACTGCGCCGCCCAGCCCCTTTGCATAGCTTTTGGCAGATACTCTCTTTTCACCTTTTTTCATATTCGCTCTCCAAAATTTTTCTTTCATCATATCCCATTTGTGCCTCTTTGTAAATTTCTGGCGCATATCTTTTTTGCTTCGCCCCAGATTATTTACAAATTCCATATATTTTCTAAAAATCAGGTGTGGTAGAATAAGAACATGTTGCAAACTGAAAGGATGGAATTCATGAAAAAATTCTTAAGCATCTTGCTTGCGCTTCTTTTATGCCTGGGCGTTTTTGCCGGCTGCAAGAAACAGGAGAACGGCGGAGTGATCGCGAAAGTCGAAGGCCGCGAAATCTCCTTCAACGACTTTTTGGATACACTAGACTATTACGTCTACTATTTGAGCATCGATGCGAGCAGCGCCTCTTCCAAGGAGAGCGTCATGCAGCTCGCTCAGCAAATTTTGGACTCTATGGTGCTAAGCGAGGTCGTCTATGCCAAAGGCGAGGAGCTTGGATACTATGATTTTTCCGAGGAAGAGCGCGCGAAAATCGAGGAAGACGTCGCTTCGCAAATGAGCGCTGGCCGCCAGAGCATTGAGGCATCCGTCAAAGAGCAAAATCCGGATCTCTCTGAGGCCGATCTGGAGACGAAAATCAATCTGGAAATGGTGAACCAGGGCTATATTGAAGAGGACTTCCGCTCCTATTATGAAGATTCCCTAGTTTACGATAAGGTCTTTGCGCATTTTACAGACGATATTTCCGTGCAGGATCCGGAGGTGCGCGAGGAATACGACAGGCTTGTGGAAGAAGCCAAAGCCGGGTATGCCGACGGCACTGCCAGCTTTGAGAACGACGCTCTCAGCGGCGGCGCCATCTACTATACCCCCGCTGGCTATCGCCGCGTGAAGCATATTTTGATCGGCTTTGATACGGAGACTTCCAATAAGCTGAGCGAGCTGTATTCCGCCGATGATCAGGCCGCCTACGACGCTTATCTGCAGGAAGCTCTTGCCGGAATTAAAAGCAAAGCGGAGGATGTGCGCTCGAAAATCAACGCAGATGGCTCTAATTTCGCAGATCTCATGAGCGAATATTCCGAGGATCCCGGTGCTGCCTATTACCCGGATGGCTATGTTGTGGGGCAGGAAAACTCTACCTATTATGAGGACTTCGTTACCGGCGTATTCGCGCTGAAAAATGTGGGCGATGTCAGCGCTCTGGTCTCCTCTCCCAGCGGATACCACATCATCCGGCTAGAAGAAATTCTAGAGGAGGGCCCGGCAAAATACGAGGATGTTCAGGCGACTATCTCGGCCTCTTTGCTGGAAACCAGAAAAAGCGACGCGTTTTTTGAACTATGCGAAACCTGGCGGGATGAGATGAAAGTCAAAACATATCCGGAAAAATACCAAGTCTATCTGGATAACTACTACGCCGATTTAGAAACATCCGCCTCTCAGTAGGCAAAAAAAGAGCGGGCTGGCCCGCTCTTTTTTTTGTTCATTTTTATGCCGGCAGCAACTCCACCACGACAATCTGCGGAAAGTTGAAGAGCCGCAGTGGAAACCCACTGTTCCCCAGCCCCCGGCTGACGATCATGCGCACGCCGCCCTTTTGGTGCATCCCTTTGCAGTATTTTGGAAATAACCCTTGGCCAGGCGCATAGACTCCGCCGCCCGGGAACCAGAACTGCCCGCCATGCGCATGGCCGCAGAGCAGCAAATCGATGGCATAGCAGCTATAACAGGAATCGAAATAATGCGGAAAATGCGCCAGCAGCAGCCGAAATCCCCGGCTTTGTTCCAGCCTGGCAAGCTGCTCCGCACTTTTGCCGCCATAGCCGATCTCGTCCACCCCCAAAACTGCCAGCCGATTTCCCGCAATCTGCATCTCGCTGATCTGCTGCCGCAGGACGATAACACCGCACGCTTGCAGCTTCTTTAAAATCTGCTCCCGGTCGCGCCTGCCATATTCATGGTTTCCAGGGCAATATACCACCGGTGCCAGCGCGGTCAGCTCCTGCATCAGCGCATAGGCGGCATCCGTCTCCAGCCGAAACCGATCTACAAGATCCCCCGTAAAGGCGATGAGATCCGGCTTTTGCCTGCGCACTTTTCGCAGCAAACGCCGATTTCCCTTTCCAAACTGCTTGGCATGGAGATCGGATAGATGCACAACGCGCATGGGCGATGCGATGCGCGCATGGCGCAGCATATATTTTTTCTCTACCAGCCAATTGTTCTGCGCCCATAAAAAGGCCCAGAGCAGCGCGACTGCGCCGGCGAGCAAGCCCGGCTCCATTATGCTTCTCCCAATGCGAACTGCTCAATCGCCACTGCCGCGCCATCCTCCCAGACGGGCGGAGCGATATGCTCTGCATATTCCAGCAGCGGTTTGGTCGCATTTCCAACAGCCACGCCAATGCCCGCCTCGGCCAGCATGGCGACATCGTTTTCACTATCGCCAATGGCCAAGACTTCTTCTTTGGCAACGCCCAGCATTTCCCGCAGTGTTTTGAGTGCAGTTCCTTTTGTAACGCTCTCATCCATCACTTCGATGGACCAGCTCCCGGAAAACACCACGCTCAACCCAGGAATTTTGGCTATCTCCGCTTTCATCGGGGCAAGCTGCTCCTGCTCCTTGGCAATGATCAGAAATTTCGCGCCCTTCAGCCCCTTTTGCTCCACGGCCAGGGCGATGTCCTCTGCCGTGATCAGCCGATCCCGCACAGTATCCAGATAGTTTTTCGCCGTCCTGTTTTCTTTGATCCAGTTCATCGCGTATTCGTTGGCGACAATCTCCCGCTCGCAGTAGAGCTGGCAATAGGCGCCCGGGAACCGCTCTACCGCCTCTACGACACTCGCCAGAACGGCGTTTGGCATCGTCCGGCAAAAGACGGTTTGCTCTTTTTGCAGATCGTAAAGCTCCGCGCCTGTCATGCAGATGCAGTGCCGAATGCCGCCGATATGCTCCGCTATATGGCGCGCCTCGAAGAGGCCGCGGCCTGTCGCCAGGGCAACGGTAATCCCCTGCTCCATCGCCCGGCGCAGCGTCTGCGTAACCCGAGGCGTGGGCATCGCGTGGCCGTTGATCAGCGTGTAATCGATATCCGATACAATCAGTTTAATGCTCATCCTATTTTCCTTTTTTCAATTTCTCTTTTCTTATGATACCCGACTTTCCCCTTCATTGCAACGAGAAAACACTTGACTTATAGCTTGCTTTAAGTAGTAAACTATAAGTACTTTCTAATTACGGAGGCAAAGCATATGAGAAAAATCAGGCTGGGAAAGACCGAGCTTATGGTTACAAAAACTTCCTTTGGCGCATTGCCCATTCAGCGTGTCGATATGCAGACGGCAAAGAGCATTCTGCGTAATGCCTACGATGCTGGCATCAACTTCTTCGACACTGCCCGGGCATATACCGACAGCGAGGAAAAGCTGGGCGAAACCTTCAAAGGCGGGCTGCGCCAGAATATCATCATCGCCAGCAAAACCATGTCTACCGACCGTGCCGGCGCCGAGCGGGATATCGAAACCAGCCTGCGCAATTTGCAGACGGATTATATCGATATCTACCAGATGCACAATCTCCAGGCCATGCAGGATCCGGATGATGATTCCTCTGCGCTGTTCGCGCTGATGCAGGCCAAAAAGGCCGGCAAAATCCGCCATGTGAGCTTTACCGCGCACCGCCATGATATTGCCGAGCAGGGCGTTCGCAGCGGCCTGTTCGATACATTGCAATTCCCGCTCTCCTATCTCTCCGCAGATAGCGATTTGGAGCTGGTTGCGCTGTGCAAAGAGCACGATATGGGCTTCATCGCCATGAAGGCGATGTCTGGCGGGCTTTGCAGCAGCGCCAAGGCCGCTTTTGCCTATCAGCAGCAGTTCGACAACGTCGTTCCCATTTACGGCATTCAGCGCCAGGAAGAGCTGGATGAGTGGCTCTCCTACGAGCAGACGCTGCCCGCCCTGGATGAGGAGCTTTTGGCGATCATTCAAAAAGAGCGCGCGGAGTTCGCCGGGGAATTCTGCCGCGCCTGCGGCTATTGCATGCCCTGCCCCGTCGGCATCCAGATCCCGACTGTCGCCCGGCTGCATCTGCTCTGCACGCGCTCTCCCTATCAGAATTTCATCTCGGATGAATACTACGAGAGCCTGAAGGTTGTGGATGAATGCCTGCATTGCGGCCAGTGCTCTTCCCGCTGCCCCTATCAGATGGATGTCCCCTCCATGATTCGCAAGCAGTATGATAAATATCTCGCTTTCTATGAGGAGCATAAAGACGAAGTAAAATAAGATTCAGAAAGGGCCGCTCCGTAAGGAAGGCGCTTTCAAGGCTTTTTATCTCAAAACAAATATTGTCATGCTAAAACGGCGCAGCAGGTTGCTGCGCCGTTTTTTCTGCTCGATTCCCAAAGATGTTGGCATTGTACATCTTTCCCGCTGCATTTTCCTCATAAAGCTTTTCAATCATATCGCCAATCTCTCAAATACACGATTTGTTTGATTCCATGCTCTGCATTTTCATCAGTCTTTTCTTTCAAATGAGATATGCAAAACTGCCCAATGACGATCAGCGTTCGATTGGCTGGTAACCTCCGAGCGCTCGACAGCGATTCGGTCATAAATCCTTTTATCTGCTTTTTATCGCATCTATTTCAGGCATGATTGCCTCGGCCTTTTCTTGCTGATTTTTTGATCTCGCTGTGGTAGAAATAATTGACAACCACAGGCGGAGCCTCAAAAGGACGGTTCATACTGTCGTCATTCGTCACATAGTCGAGACCAATTTGGGCAGCATACTCCTTTACTTTCGTGTCGAGAGCTTCCCAATAGCTGCGGTTGCCTCGGTTATAAATTTCCTGATACAGCGGCAGGAGAGCAAGATATTTCTCTTTGATATAATCCATGATGACTGCCTTATAATTTCCACGCAGGTTCAGATTTTCTAGCCATATCAAATTGCATTGGTCCTTTACCCGCTCAATGATCGCCTCCACATCGGTAATGCCGGGAAAAATCGGGGAGATAAAACAGGTGGTGCGAATGCCTGCCTTATGAAACTCTCTCATTGCCGCCAGCCGGCGTTCAATCGATGCCGCCTTATCCATATCGTCTTTGAATGTCTCGTCAAGCGTGTTGACAGACCACGAAACTCGGGCATCGGGAAATGTCTTGATGAGGTCTAAATCCCGCAAAATCAAATCGGATTTCGTTGCGATTGAGAGTTTTACGTCGCTGCCCTGCAGTTCGGTCAGCAAGGCTCTTGTGCGCCCATAGATTTCTTCCTGCGGATTGTATGGATCTGTCACAGAGCCGATGAACAGCTCTTTCCCCGCATATTTCTGGGGATTTTTGATGTCATCCCAAATCTTGACATCTACAAACTTGCCCCACGGTTCGGGATGGTTCGTAAAGCGCTTCATAAAGCAGGCGTAACAATATTTGCAGGCGTGGGGGCAGCCCGTATATGGGTTTACTGAGAAATCGCATACGGGCAGATTGGATTTTGTTATCACATTTTTTGTTCTAATTTCTTTGATAATCATTTCCATCTTCCAAAGCGTATTTGTTTGTCTATATCGGGGTTATATTGCTCTAATTGCGGCTCTTTGGGGTTTGCATAACCAATGCCGATAAATACGGGTATCATATAGGATGGCGGCACTTTCAGCCTTTTCTTAACTGTATCGTGTTCCTGATTCAGCGGTATACGCATGGAGCAGGATAACCCTTCTGCCGTTGCCGCTAAAAAAATATTTTCTATCACACACCAAATAGTGGCAAAGGGATTTAATTTTGAAACATATTCGCCGTTTAGTTCTTTGGATTTGAATAAGGGGATAATGACATATGGCGCTTCTTTTAGCATGGTATATTGCCTCGGCATCGCATAGCCATACATTTTTTGCCCGAGTGTAATCGGATAAGGCCTGGGCATATTCAGATATCTTTCGGCATCGAATTTATCCGCGATCGCTTTGGCTTCGGAAAAAGCATACTCTTTTTCTTCATCGGTTCTTAAAACGATATACTGCCAATTGCGGTTATGGTTCCAAGTGGGGGCTTTGTTTCCTGCTTCCAAAATTCTTTTTATGACTTCAAAATCAACTTCTGTATCTAAAAATTCCCTCGTCGTTTTTCTTTTGTGAATCGCTTCGTAAAGCTCCATATCTCAATCCTCCGTTTCCCGCTGGATAAGCTCTGCCAGATTTTTAGTAAATGTCCGCGAGAGATCAACGAGCTGTTTTTGTTCCTCCGGTGTAAACATAGACATTGCCGTATCTTCTGCCCATGTGATGTGGCGGACAACTTTTTCACAATAGATTTTGCCAGCCTCGGTTATCCTGACTAATTTCTCCCGCTTATTTTCTTTGCGCTCCTCAACCGTTACATATGCTTTGTTTAAGAGGTTGCGTATAATCAGATTGACCGTCTGTTTAGACTGAAAGGTTCGCTGGCAAATTTCTATCTGTGTTACACCGCCCTTGCCATAGAAATCGTCATAATATAGAACATTGACGACTAACAGTGTTTTCATCAGCATTCCGTGGCGTTTGGCATATTCATCATACAGCGCAAACTGCTCATCTCGAAATTTGCAATATAGATATGCGTTTTTCTTGGTTTCCTTGGTGATATCAGCCACCTCCTATAAAGCCAGTTGCAAATAGTCAATTTATTGACTATTTAAAATATAAAAAGTTCTTTGCTGTTTGTCAAGACCGTAAGCTGATATTTACTAAAAACGGCAGCAAAGTTTTTCCCCATTTATGATCAAAACTCCTTCTCAGCGGCATTTCTCTATTTTGTAAACACGTCGCATTTTTTTGCCGCACTACTCGACATTTTTTGCGAAAATGCTATAATAATGCTAATCCCGAGCACATCATATGCTTATACTACGGGGCGCCGCTCTTTGCGGCGGAATTTTTCGTATCTAACAGGAGGAAAATATGTTTGATGATCTTGAGTTCCTTTGGCCAGTTTTGAGCATCGCAATTCCGGTTTTGCTCGTCTTTTTGCTCATTCTTCTTTGCTGGCGCAAGGTTCCGGCGGATAAAGCCATTGTCATTACGGGAATTAAAAAGCGCGTGCTTTCGGGAAGAGGCGGCATCATGCTCCCGATTTTCGAAACCAGCTGCGTCATCTCGCTGGAAAATATCTCTATGACTACCGACGTGACGGAAGCGCCTTCCAAGCAGGGCATCTTTGTGGATGTCGTGGGTACGGCGGTCGTCAAGGTGCGCAATGAGCGCGAGAGCATTTTGAAAGCTGTCGAGCAATTCTGCAACGGCAACGCTGTCTCCACCAAAGCTGTCATCAGCGGCATGGTCGAGCAGATTCTCGAAGGTAAGCTGCGCGGCATCGTCTCCACAATGACGGTTGAGGAGATCAACTCCAACCGTGCCGAGTTCGAGCGCCGCACGGAAGAGGATATCAAAAAAGAGCTGGATGAGATGGGCTTGCAGCTGCTCTCCTATTCGATTTTGAAAATCGCAACCCAGGGCGGCTATCTGGAAAACCGCGCGCGCCCGCAGGTTGCCCAATCCAAGGCAGAAGCAGAGATCGCAGAGGCAGAGCGCAAACGCGATACAGATATTAAGACGGCTGAAGCCGCCCAGGAAGGCCAAAAAGTGAAGCTGGCGGCAGATGCGGAAATTGCCCAGGCAGAGCGCGATAAGCTGCTGCGCATAGAGGGTTTCCGCGCCGAGCAGGATCGCGCCAAGGCTGAGGCAGATGCTTCTTATAAGATCCGCGAGATTCAGGTGCAGTCCGAATTAGAGCAGCAAAAAGCCATTCTGGCAGAGCAGGCCGCCATTACGGTAGAAAAAGAGTTGGTCGCGACCGTCGAGAAGCCGGCAAACGCACAAAAGCGTAAAACGGAAATCGAAGCGGAGGCGGATAAGATCAAGGCCATCCGCCAGGCAGAGGCAGAGGCCGAAGCCATCCGCATTGATGCTATGGCCCAGGCAGAAGCCCGCAAAATTCAGGCACAGGCTGAGGCTGAAGCCATTCGTCTGACGGGTGAAGCAGAGGCAGAGGCCATTCGCGCCAAGGGTATCGCCGATGCCGATGCAAAAAACAAGCTTGCCGATGCTATGGCAAAATATGGCCAGGCGGCCATCGTCGAGCTCATCATGGGCAACCTGCCTGCCATTATGCAAAATATCGCCAAACCCATGGAGAACATCGACAAGATTACCGTCATCGATACGGGCGAAGGCAAGGGCGGCGCGGCAAAGATTGCGCAGACCGTTACCAATATCGCAGGCGCTGGCTTTGAGACGCTCAAAGAGCTCACCGGGATCGACCTGGCCGGGCTCATTCAGGAGGGAAATTCCCCGGCGCTTTCCAGCAAAACTCCTTCCCAGCCTGAACAGGAATAAAACACAAAGAAACGGCATGGCCTATCGCCATGCCGTCTTTTTATGCGCCTTTCGCGGCCTAATCCTCATCCTTCCGGAAC